>BBBL01000055.1 GCA_001311545.1 Thermus kawarayensis JCM 12314
GGAAGGGCGGCCTTCCGCTACCGGGAGAAGAGGCTTTACGTGGACTACCTCCGCCTTTCCGGCAAGGGCTCCTGGGAGGGTGGGGGGTACTGGAGCCCCGAGGGGAGCGACCTCTATCTGAACCTGAGGGACACCGTCTTCACCCCCGTGCTCCAGGTGGTGCCCGCCCTCAAACCCTACCGGCCCGAGGCCTCGGGAACCCTCCTCGCCCGGCTCAGGCGGGACGGTTTCCAGCTCGCCTTTCAGGACTTCCGCTTCCGCCTGGGGCCCGTGGCGGGCTACCTGCAAGGGGCTTCTGGCCCTGAACGGGGGGCGGAGGCGGAGGGGGAGCTGGTCCTGAGCGCCCCTTCCCGGGCCGGGGGCGGCTTGGCCTCGAGGGAAGCCTCGGCGACTTCCGCGTGACCGCCCAAGGGGCGGTCTCCCTCCCCGGGCTCAAGGAGGATACCCCCGCCCAGGTGGCCTTCCGCTACCCCACCTACGGGGTGGAGGTCCGCCTGGGGGAGGCCGAGGTCCAAGGCACCCTCTTCCCCCTGCGCCTCGCCGGGTACGGCCGCCTTCCCCTTTACTACCCGCAGTACTACCTGCAGGAGGGCCTCCTGGACGTCAAGGGCTTCTTCCTCTACGAGGAGAAGGGCGCCTACCACCTCACGGGGAACGCCGAGGTGGTGAGGGCCCGCCTGGCCTTGCCCGAGGGAAGCCAGCGCCAGCTCAAGGAGGGGGTGGCGGTGGGGAGGCCCGGGCCTCCCTGCCCCTCTTCTTTGACGGCGTGCGCCTTTATGCGGAAAGGGGCATCCTGGTCCAGGAGAGCCTGGCCCAGGGGGAGCTCAGGGGCGAGGTCTACCTGGGCGGGACTTACCAGGACCCCTTCCTCACCGGGGAGGTCCAGGCCCTCTGGGGGAACTTCCGGCTCTGGGAAAGCCTCTTCGCCCTGGACCCCACCGCGAGCTTCCTCCGCTTCCGGCCAGACCGGGGCATCCTCCCGGAGTTCGCCCTGAGGGCCCAGGCGGAAACCCGGGGCTACAAGGTGTTCCTCGAGGCCAAGGGGGAGTTCCTCCGGGAAAACGGCCGGGTCAAGGTGCGCCTCGAGCCCCACTTCACCTCCGAGCCCCCCCTCACGGAGCCCGAGATCTACGCCCTCCTCACCCTGGGGACCCGGACGTGGCCCGCCTTGGGGAAACCCTGCCCCAGGCGGCCTTGGGGGCGGCCTTGGAGAACCTGGTGCTGGGCCAGCTTGAGCGGGAGCTCTCCCGCGCCTGGGCCTGGACCGCTTCCAGGTGCAGGTGCCCCTTTTCCAGGGCGGGGAGCTGGAGGCCACCCGCTTTTCCGTGGGCAAGTACCTGAGCCCGGAGCTCTTCCTGGCTACGAGGTGGACCTCCGGGGGGAGCAGACCTTCTCCGCCCAGTACCGGAGGGACGGCCTCACCTTCACCCTCTCCTCCACCTTCCTGCCGGGGGACGGGAGGCTTGCCCGCTTCAGCTTCGCCCTGGGCTACGACCTCACCCAGGCCCTGGGCCTGACCCTGGCCCTCGAGGCCAACGACGCCACCCGCTTCAGCGTGGGCGCGGCCTACCGGTGGTAGCATGGCCCCGGTATGCGCGCTTTGGCCAAGCTGGCCCCGGAGGAGGGCCTAACCCTGGTGGACCGCCCTGTGCCCGAGCCGGGCCCCGGGGAGGTCCTGGTGCGGGTGGAGGCGGCGAGCATCTGCGGCACCGACCTCCACATCTGGAAGTGGGACGCCTGGGCGAGGGGCAGGATCCGCCCGCCCCTCATCACTGGCCACGAGTTCAGCGGGGTGGTGGAGGCCGTGGGCCCCGGGGTGAGGCGCCCCCAGGTGGGGGACCACGTGAGCCTGGAAAGCCACGTGGTCTGCCACACTTGCCCCGCCTGCCGCACGGGCAACTACCACGTCTGCCTGAACACGAAGATCCTGGGCGTGGACCGGGACGGGGGCTTCGCCGAGTACGCCTCGTGCCCGCCGAAAACGCCTGGGTGAACCCCAAGGACCTCCCCTTCGATGTGGCGGCCATCCTGGAACCCTTCGGCAACGCCGTGCACACCGTCTACGCCGGAAGCGGGGTCTCGGGGAAGAGCGTCCTCATCACGGGGGCGGGGCCCATCGGCCTCATGGCGGCCATGGTGGCCCGGGCGAGCGGGGCCGGGCCCATCCTGGTCTCCGACCCCAACCCCTACCGCCTGGCCTTCGCCAAGCCCTACGCCGACCGCCTGGTGAACCCCCTGGAGGAGGACCTCCTAAAGGTGGTGCGGGAGGTCACGGGGAGCGGGGTGGAGGTGCTTTTGGAGTTCAGCGGGAACGAGACCGCCATCCACCAGGGCCTCATGGCCTCATCCCCGGGGGCGAGGCGAGGATTTTGGGGATCCCTTCCGACCCCATCCGCTTTGACCTGGCGGGGGAGCTTGTCATGCGGGGGATCACCGCCTTTGGCATCGCGGGGAGGAGGCTCTGGCAGACCTGGATGCAGGGCACCGCCCTGGTCTACTCGGGGAGGGTGGACCTTACGCCCCTCCTCACCCACCGCCTCCCCTTAAGCCGCTACCGGGAGGCCTTCGGCCTTTTGGCCTCGGGCCAGGCGGTGAAGGTGATCCTGGACCCCAAGGCCTGAGGCGGCTATTTCGGTTCGGGGGAGAGGGGGCGTGGCCCCCCTCCCCCGTTAAGGTTTTTGTAAGCCCCCCTGATGGAGAATGGGGATAGGGACCATAGGGGTCCCGGAAAGGGAGGCAGTATGCGTAAGGGCAAGGGATACGGGCTTCTCGCTAGGGGCTGGCTCTGGGTAGGGCTCCTTCTAGGGGTTGCCGCCTGCAGCGTGCCCTTCAACTACGAGATCAACGTCCTGAACTTTACGGACCTCTCGGGAACCTTCACGGTGGGGCAGGGGGGGATCAGCCCCAACCCCAAGACGGTGGGCCCCGTGGAGATCCGCTACACCCCCGACAGCAGGGTGAACCTCACGGGGGCTACCCTGGACTACAAGGTGTGCTTCACCTCGGAGACGCCGGGGGCGAGCTTCCAGGGGAGCGTGGTCTACACCGCCTACCTGGGCGGGGATGGGGGGACGCTCTTCCAGGACGCCAACAAGCTGGCCGAGGGCACCAAGGAGGTCTCGGCCCTCTCCACGGGGGCGGTGTGCGTGGAGGGGCAGGCCCAGGCCACACCCGCCCAGGTCCAGGCCCTGCAAAGCGGCACCTTCTACGTGGGGGCCAGGATCTCCGGGGACGCCACCAGCTCCCAGGAGGCCACGGTACGCTACCAGACCGAGCGCTTCCTCCTCCGGCTTTCCGGGACGGTGCGTCCGTAGGGGCCTTCTCTAGGGACGTGGGCCCCGCCCCAAGGGCGGGGCCTCGCTTTGGGGTAGCCTCTTCCTTAAGGAGGGGCTATGCTGAGCCGGAGGCGGCTTCTTTGGGGGCTTCTGGGCCTGGGACTTTCCCGGGCCCAGGCTTGAGGGCCGAGGAGGTGGTGGGGGGCCTCGAGGTCCCCTGGGCCTTGGCCTTCCTGCCGGACGGGGGGGTTCTGATCTCGGAGAGGCCCGGGAGGATCCGGCTCTTTAGGGAGGGAAGGCTTTCCACCTACGCCGAGCTACCCGTCTACCCCCGGGGGGAGTCTGGGCTTTTGGGCCTTGCCCTCCACCCCAGGTTTCCCCGGGAGCCCTACGTCTACGCCTACCGCACCGTGGAAGAGGGGGGCCTGAGGAACCAGGTGGTGCGCCTTAGGCACCTGGGGGAGAGGGGGGTACTGGACCGGGTGGTCCTGGACGGCATCCCCGCCCGCCCCCACGGCCTCCACTCGGGGGGCCGCATCGCCTTCGGCCCGGACGGGATGCTCTACGTGACCACGGGGGAGGCCTACGAGCGGGAGCTCGCCCAAGACCTGGCCTCCTTGGGGGGGAAGGTCCTCCGCCTCACCCCGGAGGGGGAGCCCGCCCCCGGAAACCCCTTCCTGGGGCGAAGGGGGGCGAGGCCCGAGGTTTACAGCTACGGCCACCGCAACCCCCAAGGGCTTGCCTGGCACCCCAGGACGGGGGAGCTCTTCCTGAGCGAGCACGGGCCGAGCGGGGAGCAGGGCTTTGGCCACGACGAGGTGAACGTGGTCGTTCCCGGGGGGAACTACGGCTGGCCCAGGGTGGTGGGAAGAAGGAACGACCCCCGCTACCGCGACCCCCTCTACTTCTGGCCCCAGGGCTTTCCCCCCGGGAACCTGGCCTTCTTCCGGGGGGACCTCTACGTGGCGGGCCTCCGGGGGCAGGCCCTCCTGAGGCTCGTCCTGGAGGGGGAAAGGGGAAACTGGCGGGTTTTGCGGGTGGAGACCGCCCTCTCCGGCTTCGGCCGCCTCAGGGAGGTGCAGCTCGGCCCCGATCACGCCCTCTACGTCACCACCTCCAACCGGGACGGCCGGGGCCAGGTGCGTCCCAAGGACGACAAACTCCTCCGCCTCCTTTAGGCTTAGGGCGTGGAGCGGATCCTGCCTTTCCGCTTTGACGAGGAGGAGGGGGTCTTCTGGCTTCTGGACCAGAGGCGGCTTCCCCTCGAGGAGGCCTGGGTGCCGGTGCGCACCGCCAGGGAGATGGCCGAGGCCATAAGGGCCATGGTGGTGCGGGGGGCTCCGGCCATCGGGGTCTCGGCGGCCTTCGGCGTGGTGCTGGCCCACCTAAGGGGGAGGACCCCCTGGAGGCGGACCGCTCCTGAGGCAAAGCCGCCCCACGGCGGTGAACCTCTTCCACGCCCTGGACCGGATGCGCCCCCACTTTGGGGACCTAGAGGGGAGCCTAAAGGAGGCCAAGGCCCTCTGGCGCGAGGTGGAGGAGACGGAAAGGGCCATAAGCCGCCACGGGGCGAAGGTCTTGAGGGGCCAGGTCCTCACCCACTGCAACACCGGGCCTTTGGCCACGGGGGGCTTCGGCACCGCCCTCGGGGCCATCCTCGAGGCCCACCGCCAGGGGCGGGTCACCCACGTCTGGGTGGACGAGACGAGGCCCTACCTCCAAGGGGCCCGCCTTACCGCCTTTGAGCTCATGAAGCGGGGGTCCCCGCCACCCTCATCCCCGACAGCGCCGCGGGGTTCCTCATGCAGCGGGGCCAGGTGGACGCGGTCGTGGTGGGGGTGGACCGCATGGCCCTGAACGGGGACTTCGCCAACAAGATCGGCACCTACGCCCTGGCGGTGTTGGCCCACCACCACGGCATCCCCTTCTACGCCGCCCTGCCCCTCTCCTCCGTGGACCCAAGCCTCCCAAGCGGGAAGGGCATTCCCATTGAGGAGCGCCCCCCCGAGGAGGTCCTGGAGCTAAGGGGGGTGCGCCTCGCCCCCGAGGGCTTTCCCGCCTACCACCCGGCCTTTGACCTGACCCCCCACCGCTACCTCACCGGCATCGTCACGGAAAAGGGGGTGCTCTACCCCCCCTTTGACGAGGCGCTGAGGGATGCCCTGGGCCTTTCTTGAGGGGCTTCTTGGGCACACCTGCCCGGGCTGCGGGGGAAGGCTGGACCGCCCCCTGCTTTGCGCCGCCTGCCGGGCGGGGCTTAGGCCCTGGGTGCGGGAGGAGTTGGTCTACCTGGGACTACGGCCTGAGGGGAGGGTTGGTGCGGGCCCTGAAGTACGGCAGGCGCTCCGGCCTCGCTCCCCTCCTTGCGGCTCCCTTGGCGGAAGGGGTGCGGGAGGCGGGCTGGCCCCTCCACGGGGTCACGGCGGTGCCCACCCTTCTTCCCCGGCTCCTCCTCCGGGGCTATAACCCCCCTGAGCTCCTTGCCCGGGAGACTGGCCCGCCTCCTCGGCCTCCCCTACCGCAGGGCCATCCGCCGGGTGCGCTACGCCCCGAGCCAGCCCTCCAGGGGCAGGGCCCGCCACAAGCTCCCAGGGGACCTCTTTGCCCCCGCCCTTAGGGTGGAGGGGGCCTGGCTTCTGGTGGACGATGTGCTCACCAGCGGGGCCACCTTCCTGAGGGCCAAGGAGGCCCTAAAGAGGGCGGGGGCAGACCGGGTCTACGGGGCCTTTATCGCCGTGAGGGACCCGGAGGCCTTGGGCCCTTACCGGTAAGGGGCACATTCCTTACAAGGGGTTTCCCCTAGACTGGGGCGCAAGGGGGTGGTTCCCCGTGAAAAAGCCCCGCCTCCGCCGCCTCCCGGACCTCCTTCCCCACCTCAAAGAGGGCCGCTACCGCCTGGGCCCCCACGTGGCCCGGCACATGCTCCAGGAGGGCTTCACGGAGCTGGACGTCCTCCGGGCCTTGGAGTGGGGGAGGGAGCTCGCCATCTATCCCGAGGACCAGAGGATGCTCGTCCTGGGCTACATGGTCTTTCCCCCCAGCTTCGGCTTCCCCTCCACGTGGTTCTGGAGTACGCCACCCCCCGCCAGGTGGACATCGTCACCGCCTTCATCCCCAAGGACCCCTACAGGGTCTACTCCAGAAGCGGCTTGCCGCCATCCTGCGCTTTGACGGGGCCCTCGAGGAGGTGCGCTGGACCAAACCCTTGGACCTCTACCCCGCCCGGGAGTAGCACTGGGGACAGCGTCCGTAGACCGTGACCTCGTGGGCCTCGGCCAGGAAGCCCGGGGGCAGGTGGGTGAGGGCCAGGTCGCACCCCAAGAGCTCGTACACCCGGCCGCAGACCCGGCAGAGGAAGTGGTGGTGGTGGGCCTGGCCTGCCCGCTCGTACCTCGGGGGCTCCCCGGGCAGGGCCACGGGCACCAGAAAGCCTTCCTCCTGGAGGTTCCTCAGGTTGCGGTAGACGGTGGCCAGGCCCAAGGAAGGCACTTTCTTGCGGGCCAGCTCCAGCACTTCCTGGGGGGAGAGGGGGCGGTCGGTCTCCAGGAAGACCTCCCGGATGGCCCGCCGCTGCCGGGTGGAGCGCTCCATGCTTAGGAGGATAACCATCTGAGAAGAAATTTTCATCCTCCTGCGATACAGTTGACCCATGCGTTCCCTTATGGCCCTGTTCTTCTTCCTGTGGTCCCTCTCCGCCTGGGCCCAGGGGGCTGGGGAGTACCTCCTGGGGCGCATCCTCGGTCTGGACCGGGAGAGGGGCGTGGCCCAGGTGGAGGTGCGGGAGGGGGTGAGGGAGGCCCTCCTGCCACCGACGGGGGGGGCTTTAGGGCGGGCATGCGGGTGGTCCTCTACCGTGAGGGAGGGAGCTTTACGTGACCGAGCCTGACCGGATGCCCGGGCTTTTGGGGCTTTTGGGCCTCTTCGCCCTGATGGCGGCCCTCCTGGGCCGCGCCAAGGGGGTGCGGGGGCTTCTTGGCACCCTTCTGAGCCTTCTGGTGGTGGTCTACTTCGTGGTGCCCCGGGTAGCCTCCGGGGGAAACCCCCTGCTCTACGCCCTTCTGGGGAGCCTGGGGGTGCTCCTCTTCACCATCTACCTCGTCCACGGGGTCAACCGCAAGACCACGGCGGCCCTTCTCGGCACCCTGGGCGCTGTGGCCTTCGTCCTCTTCTTGAGCGCCTTCTTCGTCCGGGCCATGGGCTTCACCGGGCTGGCCTCGGAGGAGGCCCTCCTCCTCCGCCAGTGGGGCGGGGTGGACCTCCTCTCCCTCTTCCTGGCCGGGGTGGTGGTGGGGGCTTTGGGGGCCCTCACGGACGTGAGCGTGACCCAGGCGGCGGTGGTCCAGGCCCTAAGCCACGCCAACCCCCGCCTGGGGCTTTACGAGCTCTACCGCCGGGGAATGGAGGTGGGCTACGACCACATAGGAAGCCTGGTGAACACCTTGGTCCTGGCCTACGCCGCGGGCTCCTTGCCCCTGTTTCTCCTCCTCACCAAGGACCCCACCCCCTTGCGCTTCCTCCTGAACACCGAGCCCTTCGCCGCCGAGATCGCTCCATGGTCCTAAGCTCCTTGGGGCTTCTCCTGGCGGTTCCCCTCACCACCCTGGTGGCGGCCGGGTTCTTCCAGGGGGGAAGGGGGGAGGCCCCGGAGGACCGGGGGCATTTTCATTAGAGGCCTTCGTGTCGCAGGGCCAGGGCCCGGGGGGGTTCTCCTACAATGGGGGCGTGCGCCTATTGCATACCGCCGACTGGCATTTGGGAAAGGTGTTGAAGGGCATAGACCGCACTCCCGAGATCGGGGGGGCCTTGAAGGACCTTTTGGAGGTGGTCCGCAAGGAGCGGGTGGACCTGGTGGTGGTGGCCGGGGACCTCTTTGACCGGCCCCAGGTTTCCGCCGAGGCCGAGGCCTATGCCGTGGAGTTCTTCCTGCGCCTTAGGGAGCTTGGGGTGCCCGCCTTGGTCATCGCCGGGAACCACGACCCCAAGGAGCGCCTCGAGGCCCTCTCCCCCCTCCTGGCCCTGGCGGGGGCGGTGGTGAGGGGGAGGCTCCTTTTCCGGGAGGAGGGCGG
>BBBL01000056.1 GCA_001311545.1 Thermus kawarayensis JCM 12314
CTCCCGCTTCACGAAGCCCCAGGCGGTGTACCACCTGGGGTTGCGGAACTCCACCGCCACCAGGTACCCCGGGGTCCTCTCCGCCAATCGCTCCAGGTACCGGAAGCTCCGGGGCTTAGGCTCGGTCCAGGGGGGGAGGCCGAAGTGGAGGTAGCCCAGTTTCCCTGCCTCCCGCAAGGGCTCGAGGGCCTGGAAGAAGCGCCGCCAGGCCTCTTCCACCACCTCCTCGGGGACCTCCCGCTGGGAGAGGTGGCCCTCCTTTTGGGGGAGGAGGGCCCGCAGGTCCTTGGGGAGGGCGCCCGCCTCGAGGCCGTGCCCCGTGAAGGCGGAGTAGGCCTTGACGTGGAAGAGGAAGCCCTCAGGGGTCCTCTCCGCCCACTTCCGCACCACCTCGAGGCGGGGCAGGGCGTAGAAGGTGCTGTCCACCTCCACGGTGTCAAAGTGCTGGGCGTAGTAGCGGAGGCGCCTTTCCGGGTGGTGCCTCACCTCCGGGGGATACCAGCCTGAGGCCAGAAGGGTTTCGTCCGTCCAGCTGGCCGTGCCCACCCGGACTTCCGCCACGCCCTCATGGTAAGGCAAGGGGGTTTCGCCAGGCGGGACTCAGCCTGCTTTCTCGGCCTCCAGGGCTTTCCTCGCCTGGTGGGCCAGGCGCAAAAGCTCGTGGGCCAAAGCCTCCAGGGCCCCAGGCCTGAGGCGGTAGTAGGTCCAGCGCCCTACCCGCACCCCTTCCACCAGGCCCGCCTCCCTCAGGAGGCGAAGATGGTGGCTCACGGTGGGGGCGGAAAGGCCCGTTTTCTCCTTCAGGTGGCAGAAGCAGACCCCATAGGCCGTGCCGCAACGGGGATCGTAGGCGGTGTGCTCGTCGGGTAGCTCCGCCAGAAGGCGCACTATGACCATCCTGGCGGGGTGGGCCAGGGCCTCGAGGCGGCCTTGGGTGGGATTCCTCCCCTTCACGGTTCCATTATGCCAGATGGGCTATGGGAGCGCTCCCTTAAGAGAGGGCCCGGAAGAGGTTTCGGTTTCCCTTATGGCCTCGTCCCTCAATCGGTCCCAACTCCCCTCTGGGAGAGGGTTTCCCCTTTTGTACCCCAATAGGGTATACTCGGGGCGGCTTCCATCTATTGACAAACTCCGTTAGGGTTTGATAGCCTTCAAACCGTCAAGGAAGGGAGGGACAAAAGTATGACGCAAACCTTGAGCCGGAGGCGTTTTGTTCAGCTGACCGCTGCGGCCACGGCCCTTTTTCGCCGCCGGAGGCAAGGCCCAGCTCTGTTATGCTCCAAGCCTCACCTACCGGCGGTGAAGGTGGCCAACCTCTCCCAGGTCAAGACGGGCCAGCCCATCTCCTTCTCCTACCCCGACGCCTCTGCCCCGGCCATCCTGGTGAAGCTGGGCCGCCCCGCCATCGGCGGCGTGGGCAAGGACCGGGACATCGTGGCCTTCTCGGCCTCTGCACCCACATGGGCTGCCCCGTGCAGTACGAGGGGGGGAGGTTTGTCTGCCATTGCCACTACTCCATGTTTGACCCCGCCAAGGCGGGGCAGACCTACCAGGGCCTGGCCAGCTCCTGGCTCCCCCAGATTCCCTTGCGGATTGACGGCAAGGGCGACATCTACGCCGTGGCCGTGGCCGGCCTCATCTGGGGCCGCGTGAAGAACGTGTAGGAGGTGCGAGGTATGGCGCTTATTCCCCGTAGGGACCAGCTTCCCGTTCCCCCTAAGAACGCCAAGGTCTACAACACCGTCTGCCAGTACTGCAACGTGGGGTGCGGTTACAAGGTGTACGTCTGGCCCGTGGGTGAGCAGGGCGGCCTCAAGCCCAACCAAAACGCCTTCGGCCTGGACCTGACCCAGGCCCAGCCCCCCCTCGCTGGCCAGAGCTACACGGAAACCATGCACGCCGTCACCGTGGGCAAGGACGGCCAGCAGTACCACGTGGTCATCGTCCCCGCCAAGGACAGCCCCATCAACCGGGGAAACTACTCCATCCGGGGCGGCACCAACGCCCTCACCGTCTGGAGCCTGGACCGGGGCACCCAGGACCGCCTCACCTACCCCCTCCTCAGGGTGGGCGACGAGTTCCAGGCCATTACCTGGCAGGACGCCCTCACCCTCATGGGCCTCCTCATCAAGCATCCGGGACCGGGACGGCAACGACGACAACATCGCCGTGAAGTGCTACGACCACGGCGGCTCGGGCCAGGGCTTTGAGGACAACTACGGCGCCGGGAAACTCTTCTTTACCGCCCTCTCCGTCAAGCACATTGCCATCCACAACCGCCCCGCCTACAACTCCGAGGTCTGGGGAAGCCGCGAGCGGGGGGTCCACGAGCTGAACTACACCTACGAGGACGCCCGGCTGGCCGACACCATCGTCCTCTGGGGGGCGAACTCTTACGAGACCGCCACGGTGTTCTACGTCGAGCACATGCTCCCCAACCTCCAAGGGGCCACGGTGGCGGAGAAGCAAGCGGCCTTTAACCGGGGTGAGCCCGCCGAGCCAGGCTACCTCATCGTCATTGACCCCAGGAAGACCAGCTCCTACACCGTGGCCGAAACCGTGGCCAAGGACCGCGTCCTCCTCCTGCAGCCCAACCTGGGCACGGACTACATCCTGGCCAACGCCATCGCCCGGGCTGTCTGGGAGAAGGGCTACCACGACATGGCTTACCTCCAGGCCCGGACCGACATGGCCCTCTTTGAGGAGTACAAGCAAAAGAGCCTCAAGCTCTCCGTGCCCTACAACCAGTTTATGGCCGAGGCCGAGCGCATCACCGGTGTGCCCCGGGCCTGATGGAGAAGGCCGCCTACTGGATTGCCAAGCCCAAGGCGGGCCGCTTCAAGCGCCGCACCCTCACCATCTACGAGAAGGGCATTATCTGGAACATGAAAAACTACGACCAGGTGGCGGCCATCGTGCAACTCGCCGTCCTCACCCACAACATCGGCCGCCCGGGCACGGGGTGCGGCCGTCAGGGTGGGCACCAGGAGGGATACGTCCGGCCTCCCGCCCCCACCCCGGGCTCCATCTACCGCGGTGGGCCTCCCGTCAACGTGGACAAGTTCCTCGTGGAGGGGAAAGGCAAGTTCTACTGGGTCATCGCCACCGACCCCTACCTCTCCACCCCCAACAACCAGGTCTTCCGCAAGCGCATCCAAGAGCGGACGGAGAAGCTCACCAAGGCCCTGGCGCCGGGGGCGAGCCCGGGACCATAGAGGCGCGGGCCAAGAAGATCCTGGACATCCTCTACCAGGACCCCGACGCCCTCTTCCTGGTGGTCCAGGACATCTACATGACGGAGACCGCCCGGGATGCCCACCTCATCCTGCCCGCCGCCGCTTGGGGTGAGGCCAACGACACCTCCATTAACTGCAACAGCCGCCTCCTCCGCCTCTACGAGAAGTTCATGGACCCGCCCGGGGAGGCCAAGCCCGACTGGGAGATCTTCAAGTGGGTGGGCCTCCGCATCGCCGAGCTCTACCGGGCGGAGGGCAAGGCCCAGGAAGCGGCCAAGTTTGAGTTTGGCAAGAACTGGAAGACGGACGAGGACGTCTTCCTGGCGGGGGCCGCGGAGTTCAGCGACAACGCCGTATCCGAAGAGGATGAGGCCAAGCTGGAGGCGGAGAACTACAAGGGAGTCACCTACAAGTTCCTCAAGGAGGTGGGCCAGAAGGGCATCCAGACCCCCGTGCGCCGCGACCCCAAGACGGGGAAGCTGGTGGGCACGGTCCGGCGCTACGTCTACAAGTTCGGCACCGAGGACGGCAAGTTCAAGTGGTACGGCACCGATGACTGGGAGGCTACCCCGCCGAGGTGGCCAAGTACCTGGAGGGGGAAAGGGCCCGGCAGTACCCCTTCTGGGTCACCACCGGGCGGGCCCAGACCATCTGGCAGACCGCCTACCACGACCGCCACCTCCCCGAGAAGGCCATGGCCTTGCCCCTACCCTACGTGGAGGTGAATCCCGAGGACGCCAAACGCCTCGGCCTCCAGTCCGGGGACCTGGTGGAGGTCTACAACGAGGAGGGGAACGGCACCTTCCTGGTCTACGTCACCGATGCCGTGAAGCCGGGCATGCTCTTCCTCGTCATGTACCACTGGCGGGGCACCTCCAACTCCCTGGTCTCCGGCTACACCGACCCCAAGACCACCATTCCCTGGTACAAGCACCCGGGCCAACCTCAGGAAGGTGGCGGGGGCCATCCCCTCGGTGCAGCAGACGGCAAGCCTCCTGCAGCAAAACAAGTTTGACTGAGTAAGCTTCCCGTGACCCAAGCCCTTAGCTTGGGCCACGGCCTTTTTAGCGCAGGGTACCATGGACGCATGGACTCCTGGCCGAGGCCCCGCCTGGTGGTGAGCGCCTGCCTGGGGTTCGCCGCCGTGCGCTACTCCGGGGAGGTCATCCCCGACAAGGTGGTGGCGGCCCTAAGGGAGCACGTGGACTTTCTTCCCGTCTGTCCCGAGGTGGAGATCGGCCTCGGGGTGCCGAGGCCCGTGGTGCGCCTGGTGCGGGGGGAAGGAGGCCCCAGGATGCTCCAGCCCAGGACAGGGGAGGACCTTACCGAGAGGATGGCCCATTTTGGCGAGGCCTTCCTCCAGGGGCTTGGAGAGGTGGAGGGCTTCCTCCTCAAGAACCGCTCCCCCTCCTGTGCCCTCAAGGACGCCAAGGTCTACGCCCACCCCGAGGGGGGCGGGGTGGTGGGGAAGGGTCCTGGCCTTTTCGCCAGGCTGGTGGAGGAGCGCTTTCCCCTCCTCCCCAAGGAGGACGAGGGGAGGCTCACCAACCCCCGTATCCGGGGCCACTTCTTCACCCGGGTCTTCGCCCTCGCCAGGCTTCGGCGGGTGGAGGACCTCCCCGGCCTCATGGCCTTCCACGCCCGCTACAAGCTCCTCCTCATGGCTTACAGCCAGAAGGAGGCGATGGACTTGGGCCGCCTCCTCGCCGGAGCCAAGGGGAGGCCCTTTCCCGAGGTGCGCCGGGCCTACGAGGAGGAATTTTTGCGGGCCACCGAGAGGCTCTGGCGCCTTGGAACCATGACCGACGCCCTCCTCCACGCCTTCGGCCACTTCAAGAAGGCCCTCACCCCAAGAGAGAAGGCCCACTTCCTGGACCTCCTCATGGACTTTAGGGAAGAGCGCCTTCCCCTCGAGGCCCCCCTGGCCCTCCTCGCCTCCTGGGCCCGGCGCTTCGCCGAGCCTACGTGGAGGCCCAGGCCCTCTTGGAGCCGTACCCCCGGGCCTGATGCGCGTTCCCGTGGCCTAGAGGAACCGGGCGAGGACCCGGCCCAGGGCCTCAGGACGGGTCAAGCCACCTCCGTTTCAGGGCCTCCCGCTGGACCCGGAGGAGGGGTTCGGTGTCCCACCACTCCCGGGCCACGCGGGAAAGGTAGCTCCCTAGGTCAAAACCTTGGCGAAGGAACACCGGCTTTCCCCTCACGGCGAGGAAGGCGAGGAGGGGCGGGGCCCGGTGGGGGAGGACCAGGTCCACCCGTTCCAACCCCGCCGCCACCAGGCCCCCAGGACCTCGAGGGTAGGGTCGGGCTCTTCGGGAGAGAGGAGGAGGGCGAGGTCCCAGTCGCTGTCCGCCCGCGTCCGCCCCTCGGCGCGGGACCCGAGGAGGAAGGCGGCCTGGACCTAGGGGAAGCGAAGGAGGACCTCGCGGGGCCGGACCTCCTGGGCTTCCACGCCTTGTAGTCTACACCCGCTCCGCCCGCCCCCGCGCCTCCTTGGGGTTCCTCGCCCCCGTGGCGAAGAGGGCGGTCCTGAGCTCCTCCAGGTAGTCCTGAATCCAGGCCGCCACCTTCTCCGCCCCCTCCAGGGCGGGCCTTAGAAGCGGCCTCGCCACCGCCACCAGGTCCGCCCCCAGGGCCAGGGCCTTGGCGGCGTCCGTTCCCGTGTAGACCCCCCCCGAGGCGATGAGGGGGATCTCGGGCAAAGCCTCCCGCACCTCCAGGATGGCCCTCGCCGTGGGGATGCCGATTTCGCAAAGCTCGGGGTGGCGCACCTCCCGAAGCGCACCCACTCCTCCACCCGGGCCCAGCTGGTCCCCCCGGCCCCGGCCACGTCCACCGCTGAAAGGGGCAGGTCCCGTAGGGCCAGGGCTGCCTCCCGGGAGAGGCCGTGCCCCACCTCCTTCACCATCGCGGGGAAAGGGAGGGGGAGGAGCTCGGCGAGCCTCTCCACGAGGCCCCGGAAGTCCGTGTCCCCCCCCTGCACCGCCTCCTGCAGGGGGTTCACGTGGAAGGCGAGGGCGTCCGCCTCCAGAAGCTCCACCAGCCGCAGGAGGTCCTCCCGGCCGTAGCGCCGGAGTTGCGCCAGGCCCAGGTTGGCGATGAGGAGGGCCCTGGGGGCCACCTGGCGCACCCGGAAGCTCCTTAAGGTCTCGGGGCGCTCTAGGAGGATCCGGCCCGAGCCCAGCATCATCCCCACCCCCAGGGCCTCCGCGGCCTCCGCCAGGGCCAGGTTGATCCTCTCCCCGTTTTCCTCCCCCCCGGTCATGGCCCCGATGAGGAAGGGGGCCTTCAGGGTCTTTCCCAGGAAGGGGGTGGTGAGGTCCACCTCGCCTAAGGCGAGGCCCGCCAGGGCCTGGTAGCGCAGGCGGAAGCTTCAAGCCCCGTGGTTGTCCTCTGGTAGGCCACCTCTTCCCTTAGGCAGGCCTCGAGGTGCTTTCGCTTCCTCTCCCGGATGTTCAAGAAAGGCCCTCCAGAAGCCCCTTGGGTGCCCTCTCCAACCCCAGGTCCTGGGCGATGAGCCGGGCGGTCATCTTGGCGGACATCATGACGCTGGGGAGGCCCGCCCCCGGCTGGTAGCTCTGGCCCACCAGGTAGAGCCCCTTCACGTCCTCCGAGCGGTTCTTGGGGCGGAAGGAGGCGGTCTGCCAGAGCACGGGCTCGGGGCCGAAGGCGTTTCCCAGGTGGCTGTTCAAGGTCCACTGGAAGTAGTCCGGGGTGACGAAGTGGGTGTAGACCAGGCGGTCCATGAGGCCGGGGAGGTACCCCGCCTCGTCCAGGTAGCGGAGGGCCTTCTCCAGGTACTGGGGGCCGAGCCTCCCCCAGTCCAGGCCGCTCCCGTTGTGGGGCACGGGGACCAGGGTGTAGGCGGCGTGGTGCCCGGGAGGGGCCAGGGAGGGGTCGGTGAGGGTAGGGAGGTGGAGGTAGTGGGCGAAGTCCTCGGGGAGGGCCTTCCGCCCGAAGATGTCCCGAAGAAGCCCCTCGTAGCGGTGGGAGAAGATGACGTTGTGATGCCTAAGCCTTTCCCCCTCGTCCCCCCGGGCCTTGAAGCCGAAGTAGGCCACGAAGAGGCTCATGGAAAGCCTGGTGCGCTTGAGGCGCCAGTCGCCGTTCCAGGTGCGGTCCTCGGGGGCAAGGAGCTCGCCGTAGGTGTGGACGTAGTCGGCGTTGGAGACCACCAGGTCGGCCTCCATCTTCTCCCCGTCCTGAAGCACCACGCCCACGGCGCGCCGCCCCTTGGTGAGGATGCGGCGCACGGGGGCGTTGTAGCGGATCTTTTCCCCAAGCTCCTCAAGCTTCCTGACGAGCCCCCGCACCAAGGCCCCCGTGCCCCCCATGGCGAAGTGCACCCCCCAGCGGCGCTCCACGAAGTGGATCATGGCGTAGAGGGCAGGCACCTGGAGGGGGTTTCCCCCGATGAGGAGGGACTCGAAGGAGAAGATCTGCCGGGTCTTGGGGCTCTTGAAGTAGCGGGAAACCAGGGAGAAGAGGGGCCGCACCGCGTCCAGCCTGAGGAGGTCCGGGGCCACCTTGAGGAGGTCCAGGAGGCTTCCAAAGTGGGTGAAGCCGAGCTCCAGGAAGCCCTTCTGGAAGAGGGCCCGGGCGTGGGCCTCAAAGCGGCGGTAGCCCTCGAGGTCCTCCGGGGCGATGCGGGCGATCTCGCCCTTCAGGTGCTCCGGGTCATCCTTGTAGTCAAAGTAGGTGCCGTCCGGGAAGTGGAGGCGGTAGAAGGGGTCCAGGGGGACGAGCTTCGCGTAGCGCTCCGTGTGCTTAAGCCCCTCCTCCTCGGGGAAGTCGGGGTAGAGCCTGGGGTCGCCCGGACCCGTGGCGAAGAGGTCCTCCAGGAAGGGGGGGACGGTGATCACCGTGGGCCCATGTCAAAGGTGAAGCCCTCCGCCCGGTGGACGAAGGCCCTTCCCCCGGGCCCCGGGAGCTTCTCCAGGACCAGGACCTGAAGGCCCATGGCGGCGAGGCGGATGGCCGCCGAGAGCCCCCCCACTCCGCTTCCGATGACCACGGCCCGCATGGGGAGGAGTCTACCAGGCCTTTCGTCCCGCCGAGTTGGGCCTGGCCCACAGAGG
>BBBL01000057.1 GCA_001311545.1 Thermus kawarayensis JCM 12314
GGGTCAGCCCCGTGAAGCCGTTCTGCGGGGTGAGGGTGAGGGTGGTGGTGCCGCTAGACCCCTGCTGCACCGTGAGGGTGGTGGGGGAGAGGGAGAGGGTGAAGGAGGGGTTAGAGCCGCCACCGCCGGTGTTGCCCGTCTGTCCGCTGCAGGCCGCGAGGAGGAGGGCGAGGCCCGCCACAAACCAGAGCCGCTTGCCGCTCATGCGCCGCCTCCTTTCCGGGACCCCTGGGATCCTTATCCCCATCCTCCCCAGGGGGGCTTACAAAAATCTTAACGGGGGAGGTGGGGGAGTTTCCTCGGCTTCCCCTCTGGCTATGCGAGGGGAGTTATTGAAGAACTACCCCCGATCCCAGCCTGCGCGAGCTTGACGTTGACCCAAGTGGATTGCGCTTGGAGACCGATACCTGAGAGGGCTTCCTTTTGGCAAAGACAAGCGTCTTCGCGCGGGTTGGCTCCCCTGGCCTCCCGGCGGCAGAGACGATGACCCTGCGAAGGCCGTCCAGCCCTTTCCTAAGGAACTTCACGTGGCTCCCTTTCTGGGAGTGGACGGTAAGTATGGCTGAAGTGCTGCCCCAAATTTGGACCACCCCAAGAGAGAGACCGAGGGGTGTAGCCTGAAGGGGTAGCGAGATGCGCAGGTGGTCAGCGAAGGAAAAGGTAAAAATTGTGTTGGAGGTCTTGTCGGGTCAAAGGACCGTGGCCGAAGCCTGCCGAGCTCACGAGGTCGCAGAGTCCGTACTCTACAGGTGGCAACGGGAATTCTTGGATAACGCCCATGCCGCCTTCTCCCATAGCTGCGCAGAACAAGAGGCCCGCGTCGGCGAACTGGAACGCTTGGTCGGCCAGATGGCCCTGGAGCTGGAGGTCCTAAAAAAAAGCCTCGGGACTCTACCGGCAAAGGAAAGGCGGGAGCTGGTGAGGGCCCTACCCCCTCCGCCTGCTGTGCCGGGCCCTTGGGGTGCCCCGGAGCACCCTCTACTACCGGCCCCAGGACCCCCCTCCCGAGGAGGCGGTCTTCCGAGGCCGCTTGCGGGAGCTGGCGGGGGCCTGGCCCCGGTACGGCTACCGGCGCCTCACCGCCCTCTTGCGGGGGGAGGGCTTCGGGGTGGGGGAGAAGCGGGTGCGCTCCCTGATGCGGAGGGAAGGCCTGCTCCTTACCCGGAAGCCCCTCAAGCCCAGGACCACTCTCCCGCAAGAGCTTCTCCCGGAGGGGGTGCCCAACCTTCTGCTGGGGCTTGAGGTGACCGGCTTCCACCAGGTGTGGGTGGCGGACCTGAGCTACGTGGTCCTGGGGGAGGGTGTGGCCTATCTGGCGGTGGTGATGGACCTCCACACCCGCAAGATCCTGGGGGTGGCCCTGGGGCCGAGGCTGTTCCAGGGGCTTGCTCTCGCGGTGCTGGAGATGGCCCTTAGGGAGGGATGCCCCGAGGTGCACCATTCGGACCGGGGGGTGCAGAGGCAAGCCCCAAGGACTTGACAGGCGGGGGTGGCCTGTGGTGTTGTATATACAACTAAACGGATCATGGCGCACAAGTACGTGGAGGTCAAGGAGGCATTGCTTAGGGAGATCAGAGCGGGCAAGCTCAACGGCGAACTCCCTTCGGAAGAGGCCCTCGCCTGGCGCTTCTCCGTTAGCCGCATGACCGCCCGTAGGGCTTTGGAGGAGCTGGCCGCGGAAGGCTGGTTGGAGCGGGGCAGGGGCCGCCGTAGCCGCCTCGCGGAGTTGCGTTTTGGACAGGGGTTTTTCCGTGTCCGCCCTTTCTACCGTTTTGCAGAGAGCGTGGGGGCCCGACCCTCCACCCGCCTCCTGGCGGCTGGGCCGGCCAAGCCTCCGGCCACTGTACAGGAACGACTGGGCACCTCGGACACCATCCGCATCGAGCGGCTCCGCTTCCTTAACGATGACCCCGTGATACTGGAGGTCCGCTACCTGCGGACGGACCTTTGCAGTAGCATCCTCGAGCACGATCTCGAGGCGGAGTCCATCCACGAGATTCTCGTTCGTAACCTTAACCTGCCCCTTACCCAAGTCTGGCAGCGCCTCGAGGCCACCTCCCTCAGGGGCCGGGTGGCCCGGCTTCTGGGCGTTCCCAACCGAACCCCCGGCTTTCGGCTGGAACGGGTGACCTTCACCTTCGACACACCCGTTACCTGGGTTGAGTACCGGATGAGGGGGGACCGGTACTACTTTGAGGATGTCTTTTCCCCCCAAAGGGAGGTGCAGGAATGAGGCGAGTTGGGTTCGTGCTGTTCTGGCTTTTGGGCGCGGCGTTGGCCCAGGGGATCAAGGTGGGGGTGCTCGCGCCCCTCTCGGGTCCGGCGGCGGCGGACGGGAAGAGTGTCCTCTCGGGGATTCAGATTGCCGCCGAGGAAATCAACGCCTCCGGGGGCCTTCTCGGGCGCAAGATCGAGTTGGTGGTCTACGACGATCAGGCCGACCCCCGCCTGGCGGTGAACTTTGTTCGGCGGCTGATCGAGCTGGACAAGGTGGCCTTTATTATCGGCGGGTCCTACAGCGGAGCGAGTCTGGCCGCGAGCCCGGTGGCCAACGAGGCCCAGGTGCCCTTCATCGCGGCTTACGCGGTGCATCCTGACATCACCAACGGGAAACCTTACGCCTTTCGCATGGGCCTGCTCGGGCCCGTTCAGGGACGTGTGGGGGCGTTTCTGGCCCATCGCCTGGGGGCCAAGCGGGTGGCCGTCCTGAGCATCCAGAACGACTTCGGCCGCTCCCTGGAGCAGGGGTTTAGGGACCAGGCGGCCAAGCTGGGCCTCGAGGTGGTCTTCAGCGAGGTGTACCCCCCTGGGAACCAGAACTTCTCCCCTCTTCTTGCCCGACTCAAGGCCAGCGGTGCCCAGGCCCTCTATGCCAGCGGTTACTACGCCGAGGCCGCCAACCTGGTGCGCCAGGCCAGGTCCCTCGGGCTGGACATCCCGATCATCGGGCAGGAGGGCTACGACTCGCCCAAGTTCATCGAGCTGGCAGGCCCGGCAGCTGAAGGGGTGTACATCACCACCACCCTGGACCGGGACAACCAGAGCCCCGAGGTCCGGGGCTTTCTTCGCAAGTACCAGGAGCGGACAGGTCTCCCCGCGGATATGGTAGGGGCCTCTGGGTACGCGGCTTTGAAGGTGATGGCCCAGGCGGTACAGCGAGCCGGAGGCTTGGACGGGCCGGCCCTCCGTCGCGGGCTCCTGGGGCTTATCAACCTTGAGACCACCGTGGGCAAGATCTTCTTCTTCACCAGCCAGGGCGACCCCGTCAAGTCGGCCACCGTTCAGGTGGTCAAAAACGGTCAGTTCCGCCGCTTCCTCAACGTAACCGACCTGACCCTCCTGAAACCCTAAGGGGGAACCTTGGACCTTTTCACGCTGACGGCTCTCTTGGGCGATGGGCTGGCGGTGGGCTCCATCTATGCGCTAACGGCCCTGGGACTCACGCTGGTCTACGGCCTTCTCCGGGTGCTCCACGTGGCCCATGCGGGGGTTTACGCGGTAGGGGCGTACGCTGGGTGGTGGGCCTTCCAAAAGACGGGGAGCTTCGGGCTGGCCCTGGGCACGGGCGCTGTGACGGCAGCCTTCCTCGGCCTCTTTCTGGAGACGTGGTTCTACCGGCCCCTCTTGTCCCGCCCCCCCCACGTGGCCTCATCGGCTCCATAGGTCTTTTCCTGGCCGTGGGTGATCTCCTGCGCATCCTCTTCGGACCCTACCAGCAAAGCCTTCCCGCCCTAGCCCCCACCCCCGTGGTAGGCATGCTCACCACACCCCAGCTGGTCGTGGTGGGGGCAACGGCGGTCCTCCTGCTCGGGGTCTACTTCCTCGTGGAGCAGACCCGCTTGGGCCTGGGCTGGCGGGCTATGGCTCAGGACGCCCCGACTGCGGCCGCCTTGGGCGTGGACCTTCCCCTGATGAGCCGCTTGGCCTTTTTGGCCGCCTCGCTCCTGGCGGGCTTGGCAGGGGTGCTGGTGGGCGCCTACTACAACCAGGTCTACCCCACCATGGGGGCCGTGCTGGCCTACAAGGGCCTGGCCATTGTGGTCCTGGGTGGGCTGGGGAACCTCTGGGGCACGGTGCTGCCGCCCTTCTCCTGGGTCTTTTGGAGTCACTGGCGGTGGCCTATCTGGGCCACCGCTTTCCGCCGGAGGGCGTGGCCTTCGTAGCCCTGATCCTGGTGCTCCTCTTTCGGCCCCAAGGGCTCTTCAGCCGGTCACGGCGATAAGGGAGGTGCGGGCATGTACGTGGCGACCATCCTCCAGCTCCTGCTGATCTATGCCCTCCTTACCCTTTCCCTTAACCTGGTGGTCGGGCTCGCCGGTCAGGTCAACCTGGGGCACGCGGCCTTCTTCGGGATCGGGGCCTATGTGGGGGGTACCCTGCTGAAGGCGGGGGCCCCCTTCCTCTTAGCCCTTGCGGCCGGCGCGGTGGCCGCCACGGCCCTGGGCTTGGTGCTGGGAGCGGTCAGCCTCCGTCTGCGGGGGGACTACTTGGCCATCGCCACCATCGCCTTCAACTTCGCCGTGGTGGCGGCCTTCCTCTATACCCCTTACTTCGGTGGAGCCTACGGCTTAAGCGGCATCCCGCGAGGCCTGGCGCCAAGCACCTACGTGCTGGCCCTTCTGGCCACCTTCGGTCTCGCCGTCTTCATTCACGAACGGGTCCGAAACTCGGAGAGCGGCTACGCCCTCGTGGCCTTGCGCGACTCGGAAGTGGCAGCCGAAGCGCTTGGCCTTAGCGTGGCCCGGTTCAAGCTGGTGGCGTTTGCCTTGTCCACCGCCCTGGCCGGGGTGGCCGGTGTGTTCTATGCGGCCTACATTGGCACCCTCCGACCCGAAGACTTTGGGTTTCCGCTTTCCGTAACGCTGATGGCCATGCTGGTGGTGGGCGGAATGGGCGGTCTCTGGGGACCCATTCTCGGCGCTTCCTCCTCGGGGGCTTTGCGCAAGCCTTCGCCTTCGTTCACGACTACCAGGCCGTCCTTTACGGCCTCCTCCTAGCCTTGGTCATGCGCTACCGCCCCCAGGGGATCTTGGGGAGGGTCTCGTGACCGTGCTCGAAGGACGTGGCCTGACCCGGAGGTTCGGGGGGCTCGTCGCGGTACACCGGGTGGACATCCAGGTCCGCCAAGGGGAGGTCTTGGGCCTTTTCGGCCCGAACGGCGCAGGTAAGACCACTCTCTTCAACCTTCTGGCGGGGGCCATCCCCCCTCGGAAGGCCAGGTCTACCTGGAGGGGCGTGAGGTCACCCACCTGCCCGCTTACCGGCGCGCTCAGCTAGGCCTCGCCAGGACCTTCCAGATCGTCCAGCCTTTCCGCTCCCTGACCGCCTTGGAGAATGTCCTGGTGGCCTTGGCCAGGGACAGCTTCCGCAGGCTCCTGCCCCTCGGCAGCTGGCGACCCGGGAGCGGCAGGCCAAGGCCCTGGCCCTGCTCGATCAGGTGGGGATCGCAGACTTCGCCCATAGGAACGTATCCCAGGTGCCGCTAGGGGTTTTGAAGCGGCTGGAGGTGGCCCGGGCCCTGGCCCTGGAACCCAAGGTTCTGCTCTTGGACGAGCCGCTGGCGGGCCTTACCTTCAAGGAAGCGGAGGAGGTGCTGGGGGTGGTAACCGCCTTAAGAGGGCGCATCGCCGTGATCTTGGTGGAACACCATGTCCACCTGGCCCTGCCGGTCTGCGACCGGGCCCTGGTGCTGGACCGGGGTACGGTCATCGCCCAGGGTGGGCCCGATGCCGTGCGCTCGGATCCCCGTGTGATCCAGGTGTATTTAGGGGAAGAGGATGCTCCAGCTTGAGGGTGTTTCCGTGCAATACGGGATGGTCCAAGCCGTGGGCGGCGTGGACCTTCAGGTGGCTCCTGGAGAGTGGGTGGCGGTGATCGGTGCCAACGGGGCGGGGAAGACCTCCCTCCTGCGAGGGGTCATGGGCCTGGCGCAAACCTCGGGGAAGATCCTCTGGCAGGGGATGCGCCTGGATCGCCTTCCCCCCTGGCACCGGAGCGCCCTAGGCATCGGCTATGTGCCGAGGGGCGCGGTATCTTCGCCGATCTCACGGTGGAGGAGAACCTCCGGCTGGGCGGTTACCGCCTGGGCAGGCAGGCCCTCCAGGAAGGGCTGGGCTGGGTCTACGCCATCCTTCCCCTGCTGGCTGAGCGGCGCTGGCAGCTGGCGGGAACCCTTTCCGGGGGGGAGCAACAGCTTTTGGCCTTGGGGAGGGCGCTGGTGCCCCGGCCGAGGTTGCTGCTCGTGGACGAGCCCTCCTGGGGCTGATGCCCAAAATGGTAGCCCAGGTCTTCGCCACCCTGGCCTACCTTCATCGGGAGGGGATGGGCATCCTCATGGTGGAGCAGAACGCCCGCAAGGCACTGGTGTACGCCCAACGCGGCTATGTCCTGGAGTTGGGCCGAGTGGTCCTCCAGGGGCCTGCGGTGGAGCTGAGGCGGCATCCGCGGGTTTTGGAAGCGTACATAGGAGGGTGACGTATGAGTCGGTTGGTGCGCGCGCCAAGAGGTAGTGTCCGTACAGCTAAAGGCTGGATTCAGGAAGCGGCCAAGCGGATGCTGATGAACAACCTGGATCCGGAGGTCGCCGAGAAGCCTGAGGAGCTCATCGTGTACGGGGGGCGGGGAAAGGCGGCCCGGAGCTGGGAGGATTTCGACCGCATCGTTCGCGTCTTGGACCGCCTGGAGAACGACGAAACCCTTCTGGTGCAGTCGGGTCGGGCCGTGGGGGTTTTTCGCACCCACGAGCTGGCTCCACGGGTGATCATCGCCAACTCTAACCTGGTCCCGCGCTGGGCTACGTGGGAGGTCTTCGATGAGCTGGAGAGGCAGGGCCTCCTCATGTACGGCCAGATGACGGCGGGAAGCTGGATCTATATCGGCACCCAGGGCATCCTGCAAGGCACTTACGAGACATTCCTGGCGGCAGCGCGAAAGCACTTTGGGGGCAGCCTGCGCGGCACCGTGACCGTGACTGCTGGCCTGGGAGGGATGGGGGGGGCCCAACCTTTGGCCGTAACCCTAAACGAGGGTGTGGCCATCATCGTGGAGGTAGACCCCGAGCGAATCCGCCGCCGCCTGGACACGGGGTACCTGGACACCTGGACGGCCAATCTTGAGGAAGCCCTCCGTTGGGCAGAGGAGCGCGGAGACAGGGTAGGGCCCTTTCCATCGGCCTTTTGGGAAACGCTGCCGAAGTGCTGCCGGAGATGGTCCGCCTGGGCTTCACTCCCGACTTGGTCACAGACCAGACCTCAGCCCACGATCCCCTCTACGGGTACGTCCCGCCCCTGAAGCCCGATGAGGACCCCGGGGAGCTGCGGCAGAAAGATCCCGAGGGGTACAAGGCCCGGGCCCTCGAGGCCATGGCCCGCCACTGCCAGGCCATCGTGGAGATGCAGCGCCGGGGAGCGGTGGCCTTCGATTACGGCAACAACCTGAGGGCGATGGCCAAGTTGGGAGGCTTCGCCGATGCCTTCAGCTATCCGGCTTTGTTCCTGCCTTTATTCGGGATCTCTTCTGCGAGGGCAAGGGGCCTTTTCGCTGGGTGGCCCTTTCCGGCGACCCCGAGGACATCTACCGGACCGACCGGGCCGTACTGGAGCTGTTTCCGGAGGACGAGGGCCTGAAGCGGTGGCTCACGGAAGGGGTTAAGCGGTTCCGTTTCCAGGGGCTCCCAGCCCGCATCTGCTGGCTGGGGTACGGGGAACGGGATAGGGCGGGGCTCCGGTTTAACGAGATGGTGCGGAAGGGGGAACTCAAGGCTCCCATTGTCATCGGCCGGGATCACTTAGACGCTGGGAGTGTGGCCAGCCCCTTCCGCGAGACCGAGGCCATGCGGGACGGATCGGATGCCATCGCGGACTGGCCCCTCCTCAACTTCGCCCTCAATGCCGTTTCCGGGGCCGGATGGGTGAGCTTCCACCACGGGGGAGGTGTGGGCATGGGCTATAGCTTGCATGCAGGCCAAGTGGTGGTGGCCGACGGCAGTGAGGAGGCCGCCTTCCGCTTGGAGCGGGTCCTCACCAACGACCCCGGAACCGGGATCATGCGCCACGCCCATGCCGGCTACGAGAAGGCCAAGCGGATCGCCAGGGAGCGCGGGGTAGACCTCTGCGGTTGGGAAGAGCCGTGAAGGTGTTCCGGGGCATCCGCGAGCTTCTTTCCCCCTTCGCCCGCTACCGGGAGGCGGCCCTGGTCGT
>BBBL01000058.1 GCA_001311545.1 Thermus kawarayensis JCM 12314
CGCGCCGCCTCCTCTCCCAGGAGGCCCTCAAGCCCCTCGGGCGGGGGAAAGGCGAGGCCCAGGAGGAGGAGGGCCACGGCCCGGGGGTGGAGGCGGTGCTCCAGGTGTAGGACGCGGGCCTCGAGGACCGCCTCCGTGTCCCCGGGCAGGACGGGCACCCGCCCCTGGAGGAGGATGGGCCCGGTGTCCATCCCCTGGTCCACGAAGTGCACCGTGGAGCCGGTCTCCCTCTCCCCGGCCTCCAGGACCCTCCGGTGGACGTCAAGCCCCGGGTAGTCGGGAAGGAGGGAGGGATGGATGTTGAGGAGGCGGCCGTACCAGGCCTCCACGAAGGCGGGGGAGAGGAGGCGCATGAATCCGGCGAGGAGGACGAGGTCCACCCTCCGTTCCTCCAGAAGCCCAAAGCCTCCCCCTCAAAGGCCCTCCGCCCCCGCCAGGGGAGGGCCTGGGCCTCTATCCCTCGCCTTTTTGCCCGCTCCAGGGCCAAGGCGGAGGGGTTGTCCGAGACCACCAGGACCACCTCCCCCAAGGGGTGCCCCTGGGGGAAGGCCTGGAGGAGGGCCTCGAGGTTCGTCCCCCTCCCGGAGGCGAAGACGGCCATCCGGGCCCTCCGGCCCAGGGGAAAAGGCCAGACCATCTACCCCTCCAAGGCCTCGGTGGTGCTTCTGCCAGTAGCGCACCAAACCCTGGAGGTTCATATAGGGGGGGTCGGCGAGCTCATAAAGGCGCATGCCCGCCTCCTCTACCCCCGCCCTTCCCAAGCCCTCCCGCCAGTAGGCCTCAAAGCGCCGGTCATCTCCTCCTGGGAGAGCCCCTCCTTTAGGCGGTGGAGCACCCAGCCCGCCCAGGCCTCCAGGGTTTCCCTCAGGGCCTGGAGGTGGGCCTCCACGTCCCCATAGGCCCCGAAGTGGGTGAGGTAAAGGGCCTCGGGGCGCAAGGCCAGGAGACGGTCCAAGGAGCGTACCAGCTCTCCAGGTGGATGTCCGGGGGCGGCGTGGGGGGAAGGACGGGTCCCGGGGCGATGCGCACCCCGGCGATGTCCCCGGCGAAGAGGAGGCCCTCCACCAAGTAGGCGTGGTGGTGGCTGGCGTGGCCCAGGGTCTCCAGGGCCTGCACCCTGACCCCACCCACCTCCACCCTCTCCCCATCGGCCAGGACCCGGACCTTTCCGGGGGAATGCCCCTAAGCTCCCCCCAGAGGGGCCTGAGCATGGCCCCGTAGATGCGCTCGGCGGAGGCCAGAAGCCTCGAGGGGTCCACCAGATGGGGGGCCCCCTTGGGGTGGACGTAGACCGTGGCCCCGAGCTCCGCCAGGCGCCAAGCGGCCCCGGCGTGGTCCAGGTGGATGTGGGTCACGAAGACGTGGCGCACCTCCTCGGGGGCCACTCCCCGCTCCCTGAGGGCGGAAACCAGGCGGGGATAGGTGCTCTCAGGGCCCGTCTCTATGAGGAGGGGGCCTTCCTCGGTCCTGAGGAGGAAGCTGGCGATGACCCGTTCCGCTCCCTGAAAGCCGAGATCCAAGACCTCTACCACGGCCTCTCCTCCTTGGGGCCGATGCGGGTGTGGAGGGTGCCGATGCCTCCACCGCCACCTCTATCCGGTCCCCGGGGCCTAGCGCCCCCACCCCGGAAGGGGTGCCGGTGAGGACCACGTCCAGGGGCTCGAGGGTCATGAAGCCGGAGATGTGGGAGAGGATCTCCGCCACGCTGAAGATCATCTGGGAGGTGTGCCCCTCCTGGCGGAGCTCCCCATTGACGTAGGTGCGCACCCAGGTGTCCTGGGGATCCAGGTCGGTCTCAATCCAAGGGCCCAAGGGGAGGAACTTGTCGGCGCTCTTGGCCCGGACCCACTGCAGGTCCTTCTTCTGGGCGTCCCGGGCGGTGATGTCCACGGCGATGGTGTAGCCCAGGACGTGGTCCAGGGCCTTTTCGGGGGGGACGTCCCGCATCCGGTCCCCCACCACCACCGCAAGCTCCCCCTCGTAGTGGAGCTCCTGGGTGAAGAAGGGGTAGGGCACGGCGTCCCCCGTGTTCCCGGGGTCCCTGGGGTTGGCGGGGTGGGCCAGGGCGTTGGGTGCCTTCAGGAAAAGGCCCGGCTCCTTGGGCAGGTCCTCCCCGAAGTCGTGCCCCATCTCCCGGATGTGCTCCTTGTAGTTCCGCCCCACGCAGACGATCTTGCTGGGGGTGGCGGGCACCAGAAGGCGCACCGAGGCCAGGTCGTACCGCCTGCCCGTGGGGTTGCCCCGGGGCGTCCGTCTCCAAGACCAGCTCCCCTTCCAGAATCCCCCAGCGACCCTCGTTGAAGCGCAGGATCTTCATGCCCTAAAGCTACCATCTTCCCCTAAGGATTTGCAGGCCCCTCAAGGCCACCACCCCCGCCACCCAAAGCGCCCCCAGCCGGCCCTCGGGCGGGGCCAGGAGGAAGAGGGCCAGGTAGCCGAACATGGCCCCGAAGGGGATGGGATACACCCCCTTCCGCCTTCGCCCCCAGTAGAGGAGGTGGTACGCCCCCGCCACCCCAAGGCCCAGGGCCGCAGCCCAGAGGGTCTCTTCGGGAAGCCAGGCCAGGAAGAAGCCCAAGGAGGGGGCGATCCCCCCGCCTCCCCGGAAGCGGAAGCAAAGGGGCCAGTTGTGGCCGGCCACCAAGGCCGCCCCCGCAAAGGGGCGAAGCTCAGGAGGGGTGAGGAGGGCCGCCAAAACCCCCTTCCCCAGGTCAAAGAGGACCACCACCAGGGCGGCCCAGGGACCTTTGCGGCGGAAGACCCCCGAGCCCCCGGGAAGGTCCCTCTCCCGCACCTCGGGGAAGAAGAGGAGCCCCCCCACCAAGGAGCCCAGGAGGTAGGCCAGGAGGAGGTAGGCCATGCCCCCATTCTTGCAAAGGCCGGGACCTTGGGGTATCCTTAAGATGGAAGTTTCCATGAAGCGCTTCCACACGCCATGAAGAAGAAGCAACCCACCATCCACGAGGTGGCCGCCCGGGCCGGGGTGGGCCTGGGCACGGTGAGCCGGGTCCTCAACAACCACCCCGCGGTGCGCCCCGAGACCGGGCCCGGGTCCTCAGGGCCATGGAGGAGCTGGGCTACACCCCCAACCCCCACGCCCGCCGCATCGCCGGGGGGCGGAGCTACACGGTGAGCGTCCTCCTGCCCTTCGTGGCCACGGAGTTTTACCGCAGGCTCATAGAAGGCCTCGAGGGGGTCCTCCTGGAAAAGCGCTACGACCTGGCCCTCTTCCCCATCCTCTCCCAGGCCCGGCTCAAGCGCTACCTGGAGAGCTCCACCCTGGCCTACCTCACCGATGGCCTCATCCTCGCCTCCTACGACCTCACGGAGCACTTTGAGGAGGGCCGCCTCCCCACCGACCGCCCCGTGGTCCTGGTGGACGCCAAGAACCCCCGGTACGACTCAGTCTACCTGGACAACTTCCTGGGGGGCAGGCTCGCCGGGGCCTACCTCGCCCGCTTCCCCGGGGCCGTCTTCGCCATCAAGGTGGAGGAGGAGCCCGACCGGGCCTTCCGCCACACCGTCTTCGCCGAGCGCATGGCGGGCTTCCG
Source organism: Thermus kawarayensis JCM 12314 (assembly GCA_001311545.1). The sequence goes on from BBBL01000058.1 coordinate 3,552, forward strand.
GGAGGCCCTGAAGGAGGCGGGCCGCCCCTTCCCGGAGGACCACCTCTACGTCACCCGCCTCTCCCAGGAGGGGGGGCGCCTCGCCCTCCGCCACTTCCTGGAAAAGGCCTCCCCGCCCCTCAATGTCTTCGCCGGGGCGGACCAGGTGGCCCTGGGGGTCCTGGAGGAGGCCCAGAGGCTCGGCCTCACCCCGGGGCGGGACGTGCGGGTCCTGGGCTTTGACGGGCACCCCTTCGCCGAGGAGGTGGGGCTTTCCACCATCGCCCAGCCGGTGGAGGCCATGGGGGCCCGGGCGGCCCAGCTCCTCCTGGAGAGGATGCAGGGCTACGCGGGGGCCCCCGGGAGGTGCGCTTTGAGCCCACCCTGGTGGAAAGGACCTCCACCCTGACCCCGGGCCCCGCCCCCTACGTGCCCTAGAATCCTCCCATGGGCCTCTTTGACGCCCTGACCAACCTGGTGCGCTGGGTCATGGTCCTGCCGGTGGCGGGCCTCCTCCTCGGGGCCCTCTACTTCGCCTGGCACGCCCTCCTGGAGGCCGGTTCTGCCCTGGGGCAGGGCCTCGAGGCCGCCCTCCCCGCCCTGGTGGGGGCCGTGGATCTGGCCCTCCTCTCCGCCGTCTTCCTCATCTTCGGCGTGGGCCTTTTTGAGCTCTTTATCGGCAAGCTGGAGGTGCCCTTGGACAACGTCCTGGCGGTGGAAAGCCTGGCCGACCTCAAGAACAAGCTGGGCCAGGTGATCGTCATGATCCTGGTGGTGAAGTTCTTTGAAAAGGCCCTGGCCTTCAAACCCCAGGAGGCCCTGGACTTCCTCCTCTTCGCCGGGGGGGTGGCCCTCCTAAGCGCCGCCTTGTGGCTGGCGCGGGCCAAGGAGTAGGTGCTGGTCTACCTGGACCAAAACCACGCCAGCCGCATGGCCAAGCACCTCCTGGGCCAGAGGGGGCACGAGCCTTCGGCAGGCTCTTCCAGGCTCTGAGGGGGAAAGCCCTTGCCCCCCCGAGCCCCTTCCACGTCCTGGAAACCCTCTACCCCCAGCGGTCCTGAGGAGAAGGCGGGCTACCTGCTTCCCGCCCTCAAGGAGGTCTTCACCGCCCTCTCGGGAGGCTACTGGGTCCGGCCCTGGCCGGAGGTGGCGGTAAGGCAGGAGAGGGGGCTTTACCGGGAAGACCTCCTCTCCGAGGAGGGAAGCTGGGAGGTCCCGGCGGACCTCTCCCCCTTCCAGGGGCTCCCCGAGGCCCTCCGCGGGCTTCCCTACGGGGAGGCCCACGCCCTGGCCCTAAGGGAGGTGCGGGCGCGCACCGGCTTAAGGAAGTGCCCTTGGTAAGGCTTCTCGCCCACCTCCTGGCCCGCATGGCCTCCGATCCCCACCGCAAGCCCCGCCCCTCGGACCTCCTGGACGCGGTCATGGCGGCCACGGTCTACCCCTACGTGGACCTCCTCCTCACCGACCGCTACCTGAGGAACCTCCTGCCGGAGAGGAGCGTGGGGGGAAGGCGAAGGGAGGTGGAAGCCCTGGTCCGGCGCCTCCAAGGGGAGTAGACTCCAGGGCGTGAGAGGGATCCGGGACCCCCGCCTCCTCCCCATCGCCGAGAAGGTGCTTGCGGGGAAGCGGCTTTCCTTTGAGGACGGCCTCGTGCTCTACGAGACCAAGGACCTTCCCACCCTCATGCGCCTCGCCAACCTGGTGCGGGAGCGGAAGCACGGGCACAAGACCTACTTCGTCCACTCCATCCGCGTCTCCCAGACCAACATCTGCTACGTGGGGTGCACCTTCTGCGCCTTCCAGAGGCGCTTTGGCGAGGAGGGGGCCTGGGACTGGGAGGTGGAAGAGGTGGTGGCCTGGGTAAGGGAGCGCTACCAGCCCGGGCTCACCGAGATCCACATGACCGCAGGCCACCACCCCAAGAGGCCCTTCTCCTACTACCTGGACCTGGTGCGGGCCCTCAAGGAGAGCTTCCCCGGGGTCCAGGTCAAGGCCTGGACGGCGGCGGAGATCCACCACTTCTCCAAGATCGCCCGCCTGCCCTACCGGGAGGTTCTAGAGGCCCTGAAGGAAGCGGGCCTGGACGCCATGCCGGGAGGCGGGGCGGAGATCTTCGCCGAGAGGGTGCGCAAGAAGATCGCCCGGGCCAAGGTCTCGGCGGAGGGGTGGCTTGCGGTCCACCGCACCGCCCACGAGCTGGGCATCCCCACCAACGCCACCATGCTCTACGGCACATAGAGACCCTGGAGGAGCGTCTGGACCACATGGACCGCCTGCGCCGCCTCCAGGACGAGACGGGGGGGTTCATGAGCTTCATCCCCCTGGCCTTCCAGCCCGACGGGAACCAGCTCGCCCGGGAGCTCGGCAAGAGGGAGTTCACCACGGGGCTGGACGACCTCAGGAACCTGGCGGTGGCCCGGCTCTATTTGGACAACTTCCCCCACATCAAGGGCTACTGGGCCACCTTAACCCCCGAGCTCGCCCAGGTCTCCCTGGACTGGGGCGTGACGGACATAGACGGCACCCTCATTGAGGAGCGCATCGTCCACATGGCGGGAAGCCCCACGCCCCAGGGGCTTTCCAAGAGGGAGCTCGCCCGCATCATCCTCATGGCGGGCCGGATCCCCGTGGAGCGGGACGCCCTCTACCGGGAGGTGCGCCTTTGGGCCTGATCCCACCCCAGCCCGGGGTAGGCCTCGGGAGAAACAGGGTATGAGGGCCCTACGGGTGGGTTTTCCTCCCTACGCCAACGTGGCCCCCTTGGTCCACTTCCTAAGGCCGGAGGGGTTCTCGGTGGTCCACGCCCCCCCCACCGCCCTCAACGCCTGGCTTCTGGAGGGAAGGCTGGACCTTTCCCTGGCCTCCAGCTACGCCTACCTCCGGCACCAGGAGGCCCTGGGCCTCCTGCCGGACTTTTCCGTGGCGGTCCTCGGGCCCGTCTACTCCGTGAACCTCTTCCACCGCCTGCCCCTAAGGGACCTAAAGCGGGTGGCCCTCACCACGGAAAGCGCCACCAGCGTGGCCCTCCTCAAGTTCCTTCTTGAAAGGCAGGGCATTCACCCCCGCTACGAGGAGGCTAGGGGGGGCCTCGAGCTCCTTTCCGCCTACGATGCGGTGCTCCTCATCGGCGACCAGGCCATAAAGGCCTACGCCGCCCTCCTCCCGGGGCTCCCCGAAACCCCCACGCCCTCCCCACAAGCCTGGGCGGGGTCCAGGTCACCGACCTCTCCGTCCTTTGGTTCCAGACCCGCCTCTTCGTCTTCGCCGTCTGGGCCTACCGGAAGGAGAACCCGCCCCCAAGGCCCTGGTCCAGGCCCTGAGGCGGGCCAGGCGGGAGGGCCTGGCCCGGTTGGGGGAGGTGGCCGGGCGGGAGGCCGAGAGGCTTGGGGTCCACCCCGCCCTCATGGAGCACTACCTCTGGAACTTCCGCTACCACCTGGAAGAGCCCGACCGCCTGGGCCTTCAGGCCTTCGCCGAAGCCCTGGGGCTTCCCTTCCGGCCCTCCTACTATCCCGAATAGCGCTTGACATTTTATAGCGATTGAGGTAGCGTAGCCTTGGGCCCTAGGCCCAAGGAGGCAAGCCCATGCGTTGGAACCTTGACCCCACCCACACCAGCGTGGAGTTTGCGGTGAGGCATATGGTGATCGCCACGGTAAAAGGCACCCTCAACCTCAAGGAAGGCTACGTGGAGACCGATCCAAGCGGGAAGCCCATCCAGGTGGAGGCCCGCCTGGACGCGGCGAGCATCCACACCGGCGTGGCCGACCGGGACAACCACCTCCGCTCCCCGGACTTCCTGGACGTGGCGAACTATCCGGAAATCGTCTTCAAAAGCGAGAAAATCACGCCCCTGGGGGAGGGCCGCTACCAGGTGGAAGGGGAGCTCACCCTCCGGGGCGTGACCCGGCCCATGGCCTTTGAGGTGGAAACCTCTGGCCCCGTGAAGGACCCCTGGGGCAACGAGCGCCTGGCGGCCCACTTTGGGGGAAGCTGAACCGCAAGGACTTCGGCCTCACCTGGAACATGCCCCTGGAGGCCGGGGGGCTTCTCGTGGGCGAGGAGGTGCGCTTCAGCGTGGACACGGAGCTGGTGGCGGCCAAGGAGAGGGTGGGCGCATGAAGCCCCAAGGGCGGCTCCTCTCCTTGAGCCTCAGGGTCAAGGACCTGGGAGCGCCCTGGCCTTCTACCGGGACCTCCTGGGACTACGGGTGGAAGCGGACCCGCCCCGCTACCGCCTCTTCCCCGAGGGCCGGGGCTTCTTTTTGGATTTAATCCACGATCTTCAGGCCCCCCTAAGGCCCCACCCCTCGGTGGGCCTCTACCACTTCGCCCTCCTCCTTCCGGACCGCAAAGCCCTCGCCGGGGTCTTCCGCAGGGCGCTGGAGGCGGGGGTCCACTTTGAGGGCGCGGCGGACCACGGGGTCTCCGAGGCCCTTTATTTTTGCGACCCCGAGGGCAACGGCCTCGAGCTCTACCGGGACCGCCCGCAAGGGGAGTGGCCCAAAGGCCCCCTCATGTTCACGGCGCCTTTGAGCCTGGAAAAGCTCCTCGCCGAGAACCCCAAGCCCACCCCCCTCCCCCCGGAAACCCTCCTCGGGC
>BBBL01000059.1 GCA_001311545.1 Thermus kawarayensis JCM 12314
GAAGGCGAGGAGGCCGAGCGCCCCGGAGGCCCCACCCAAAAGGGCGAAGGGGAGGTCCCGCCCTTTGAGCGCTTCCCCGAAGGCCAGGGCCAGGAGGAGGAAGAGGAGGAGACCGATGCCGGAAACCCAGAGGACCACCGCCTGGGCGTGGGCCCGGCGGGAGGCCATGCCGCCGCCGAAGTCCCCGGCCCCCCAGGTGAGGGCGGAGAGGAGGCCGAAGCCTAGGGTGAGAAAGAGGCTTGCGTCCATGGGCCTAAAGGAGCGCCCGCCCCGGGCCCGGAGCGGGCGGCAGGTCCGCGGAAGGCCTAGTCCAGGAAGTCCCGGAGCTTCCGGGTGCGGGACTCGTGGTACTTGAGCTTGCGGAGGGCCTTGTTCTCAATCTGGCGGATCCTCTCCCGGGTCACGCCGAAGTAGGCCCCCACCTCCTCCAGGGTGTGCTCCCGCCCGTCAATAAGCCTTTCCGGAGCTTCAGGACCATGGCCTCCCGCTCGGAGAGCTTGGAGAGGGCCTTTTCCAGCTCCTCGGCCAGAAGGCTCTGGGAGGCGGCCTCCACGGGGGAGGGCAGGTTCTCGTCGGGGATGAAGTCCCCGTAGAAGCTGTCCTTTTCGTCGCCGATGGGGGTTTCCAGGGAAACGGGCTCCTGGGCGATCTTGAGGGTTTCCTCCACCCGCTTGGCGTCCCAGCCCGGCCCCATGGCCTCGGCGATCTCCTCGTAGGTGGGCTCCCGGCCCAGCTCCTGCTGGAGCTGCCGCGCGGTGCGGGCGAGCTTGTTGATGGTCTCCACCATGTGCACCGGGATGCGGATGGTGCGGGCTTGGTCGGCGATGGCCCGGTTGATGGCCTGCCGGATCCACCAGGTGGCGTAGGTGGAGAACTTGAAGCGCCGCTTGTACTCAAACTTCTCCACGGCCCGGATGAGGCCCTGGTTACCCTCCTGGATTAGATCCAGGAAGGAGAGCCCCCGGCCGGTGTACTTCTTGGCGATGGAAACCACCAGGCGGAGGTTGGCCTCTATGAGGTGCTGCCTTGCGGCCTCCCCCTCCCGGGCGATGTGCAGGTAGCGCTTGAGCTCCTTGGGGAGGCTCTTGAGCTTCTGGTCCACCTCCTCTAGGACCTTGGGGTCCGCTTTCTCCTTGGTCAGCCCCGAAGGGGCTACCTTGAGGCCCGGGATTTGCTGGATGCGCGCCGTGCCCAGGATCTTGGCCCGCACCGCCTCCCGGATGAGGTCGGCGTCCAGCCCCGTGGCCTCGGAGAGCTTCTTGATGGCCTCCATGCCCTCCTCCACCTTCCTGGCCAGCTCAATCTCCTCCTCCAGGGTAAGGAGGGGCACCTGGCCGATCTCGTGCAGGTACTGGCGCACGGGGTCGGAGGTGGACACCTTGGGGAGGGCCAGCTCCTCCTCTTCCTCAAAGAGCTCCTCCCCCTCGCCCGCGAGGAGGTCGTCCGCCTCCAGGTCTAGGGGCTCCTCCAGGGCCAGGTCCCCTTCGGCTTCCAAAAGCTCGGGGTCAGGCTCGGGGAGGTCGGCGAGGTCCGCCTCCGCGAGCCCCTTCCCCAAGAAAGGGTCCGGCGCTCGAGGGGTTCTTCCGACAGGGAAGGGGCGGACGAGGCGGAAAGCTCCGCCACGGGCTCCGGGGTCTTGGCCAGGGTCTTGGTCTTTTTCTTGGCCTTCAAGGCTCTCCTCCCTCCTTCGTCGCGAAAAGCACCTTGTACTCCCTCGCCGGGGTCGGCGAAGCGATCCTTAGGGTCTTGCAGTTGCCGAAGCGCGCCTCCAACAGGGGCTCGTACTTGAGAAAGGGGTTGGCCACCAGAAAAAACCCACCGCCCGGCTTTAACCGGGCCGCCGCCGCTTCCACGAAGGCCTGGGCCACATCCAGGATGACCGCACCCCCCACGTGAAAGGGGGGTTCGTCACTATGATGTCAAACCGCGCCCCTTCCGTCAAGGCCTCGTCCACGTCCGAGTGGAGGACCCGGGCCTTAAGCCGTTCACCTTAAGGCTCTCCTCCAAGGAGAGCACCGAGGCCCAGTCGTCCTCCACCGCCGTGACCTCCCCTCCCAGGTGGGCGAGGGGCAGGGTGAGGGCCCCATAGCCCGCACCCAGGTCCAGGACGCTCCTTCCCCCGAGGTCCCCGGCCTCCCCCTTCAGGCCTCCAGGAGGAGGAGGGAGGCGGGGTCCACCTTGCCCGCCGAGAAGACCCCGGGGAGGTGGCGAAAGGTGAACTCCCGGCCCAGAAGGCGGGCCTTAAAGGTGTGCCAGAGGGGAGGGAGGGGCGGGGCTTCCTTCTCCTTCTCCAGGAGGGCCACCCGGTAGGGGCCCTCCCGCCGCACCACCTCCCCGTAGCCGAGGAGACGGCGGGCCTCCTTGAAGTAACGCTCGAACCCCTTGTTCTTGTCCCCCGCCAGGTAGGCCCGGCCCCCCATCCTTAGGGCGCGGGCAGCGGCCACGAGGCTGGCCTCCACGTAGCGGCTTCCCCGCCCCGCGGGGAGGGCCAGGACCACCAGGTCGTAGGCGCCCTCCTCGGCTTCCCAGGGAAGGGCCAGGCGGGCCTCGAGGCCGCTTGCCAGGAGGCAGCGGAGGGCCGCCCGGGAGGTCTCCAGGCGCTCCACCTCCATGGCGCCTTCTAGGGGGAGGCTCCCCCAGCCACCCCGGGGTTGAGGTCCAGGGCCCGCTTTCCGAAGGGGGCCACGCTCTTCTGGAGGAGCTCGTACACCGGGTCCCGAAAGCCTCGAGCCCCCGGCTTCACGTAAAGCACCCCCCGGGCCGGGGCAGGGGGGTGAGGCGGTGGTACTCCGCTAGGGTCAGGCCCACGTCCTTTCAGGATACGGGGCTTGGGGAGGAAGGGCAAATGTGCTAATATTCCCTTTCAAACCGCCCTTGGGCGGGGAAGGAGGGAAGCGTGGCCCTGGTGGTTCAGAAGTACGGCGGCACCTCGGTGGGGGATCTGGAAAGGATCCACAAGGTGGCCCAGCGCATCGCCACTACCGGGAGAAGGGGCATCGGCTGGCGGTGGTGGTCTCGGCCATGGGCCACACCACCGACGAGCTCATCGCCTTGGCCAAGCGGGTGAACCCGAGACCGCCCTTCCGCGAGCTGGACCTCCTCACCACCACCGGGGAGCAGGTGTCCGTGGCCCTCCTTTCCATGCAGCTTTGGGCCATGGGCATCCCGGCCAGGGGGTTCGTTCAGCACCAGATCGGCATCACCACCGACGGCCGCTACGGGGACGCCCGCATCCTGGAGGTGGACCCGAGGCGCATCCGGGAGGCCCTGGACCAAGGCTTCGTGGCGGTGATCGCCGGTTTCATGGGGACCACGAGGGAGGGGGAGATCACCACCTTGGGCCGGGGGGGATCGGACACCACCGCCGTGGCCGTGGCCGCCGCCCTGGGGGCCAAGGAGTGCGAGATCTACACGGACACCGAAGGAGTCTACACCACGGACCCCCACCTCATCCCCGAGGCGAGGAAGCTTTCGGTCATCGGCTACGACCAAATGCTGGAGATGGCCGCCCTGGGGGCCAGGGTCCTCCACCCCCGGGCGGTCTACTACGCCAAACGCTACGGGGTGGTCCTTCACGTGCGCAGCAGCTTCTCCTACAACCCCGGTACCCTGGTGAAGGAGGTAGCTATGGAAATGGGCAAGACGGTGACGGGGGCGGCCCTGGACCTGGACCACGCCCAGATCGGCCTCATCGGCATTCCGGACCAGCCGGGCATCGCCGCCAAGGTCTTCCAGGCCTTGGCCGAGCGGGGCATCGCCGTGGACATGATCATCCAGGGCGTGCCGGGCCACGACCCCTCCAGCAGCAGATGGCCTTCACGGTGAAGAAGGACTTTGCCCAGGAGGCCCTGGAGGCCCTAGAGCGTCCTCTCCGAGATCGGGGGAGAGGCCATCTTGAGGCCTGACATCGCCAAGGTGTCCATCGTGGGGGTGGGCCTGGCCTCGGCCCCGGAGATCCCGGCCAGGATGTTCCAGGCGGTGGCCTCCGTGGGGGCCAACATCGAGATGATCGCCACCAGCGAGGTGCGCATCTCGGTGATCATTCCCGAGCGGTACGCCGAGGCCGCCTTGAGGGCCGTCCACCAGGCCTTTGAGCTGGACAGGCCCTGATGGAGCGGGTCTTTCTCTCCTGGGAGGACCTCCTCGGCCTGGTGCGCCGCCTGGCCCTGGCCCTGGAGGGGGAGGAGTTTGACCTCCTTCTGGGCATTGCCCGGGGCGGCCTGATCCCCACCGCCCTTCTGGCCCAGGCCCTTTCCGTGCGGGAGATTCTCACGCGGCGGTGATGTTCTACGAGGAGGAGGCCACCCTGCCCGAGCCCGTCTTCCTGCAGTTCCCCCCGGACCCCCTGCTTTTCGGCAAGCGGGTCTTGGTGGTGGACGACGTATGGGACTCGGGGCGCACGGCCTTCGCCGTGAAGGCCGGGTGCGCCAGGCAGGAGGGGTTCCCCGGGTGGCCACCCTCCACTTCAAGCCGGGGCGGAACCGGGTGCCGGACCGCCCCGACTTCTACGCCCAGGAAACCGAAGCCTGGGTGGTCTACCCTTGGGCCCCGGAGGTCTGGTGGCTCCGGCCTAGATGAGCCCCAGGGCCTTCACCTGCTCCATCTCGTCCAGGAGTTCCTGGGCGGTGATCTCCATGCGCTTCCGGGCGAAGGCGTTCACCTCGAGGCCCTCCACGATCTGGTACCTTCCGCCCCTGGCGGTCACGGGGAAGGAGTAGACGATCCCCTCGGGGATGCCGTACTCCCCCTGGGAGGGCACGGCCATGGAGACCCAGTCCCCCTCGGGGGTGCCCAGGGCCCAGTCGCGGATGTGCTCAATGGCGGCGTTGGCGGCGCTGGCGGCGCTGCTGGCCCCCCGGGCCTGGATGATGGCCGCCCCCCTCCCGGCCACGGTGGGGATGAACTCCTTCTCGTACCACTCCATGTCCACCAGCTCCAGGGCGGGCTTCCCATCTACCTCGGCGTGGAAGAGGTCGGGGAACATGGTGGAGGAGTGGTTGCCCCAGACCGCCACCTTGCGGATGCGGTCCACGGGGACCCCGGTCTTCTTGGAGAGCTGGGCCTTGGCCCGGTTATGGTCCAGGCGGGTCATGGCGGTGAAGTTCCTCGGGTCAAGGCCCGGGGCGTTTTTGTAGGCGATGAGGGCGTTGGTGTTGGCGGGGTTGCCCACCACCAGCACCTTCACCTCCTTCTTGGCCACCTCGGCCAAGGCCCGGCCCTGCTCGGTGAAGATCCTACCGTTCATCTCCAGGAGGTCCCGCCGCTCCATGCCCGCCTTCCTGGGAGCGGCCCCCACCAAAAGGGCGTAGTCGGCGTCCTTGAAGGCCACCTTGGGGTCGTCGCTGGCCTCTATCCCGGCCAGGAGGGGGAAGGCGCAGTCCTCCAGCTCCATGATGACCCCCTCCAGGGCTCTCATGGCCTGGGGGATCTCCAGGAGCTTCAGGACCACGGGCTGGTCCTTGCCCAGCATCTCCCCCGCGGCGATGCGGAAGAGGAGGCTGTAGCCGATCTGGCCTGCGGCGCCGGTCACCGCCACGCGAACAGGGCTTTTCATCCTCTACCTCCCTTGGGCCTACGCCAGGGGGCATTTTACCCCTAGAGGCCCCGGTAGATGCGCCTTTCCGCCTCTATGGCCTGGTCCAGCTCCTGAATCTCCCGCAAAAGCTCCAAGCTGGGGCTTTGCCGCAGGAGCTCCTTCAGCTTGGCCCGCCTCTCCAGGTAGTAGGCCTCCCGCAGGCGGGCCAGGGCCTTGTTCATCACCTCGGGGAGGCGGGCCTCCTCCACCTCGGGGGTCATCATGAGCCGCTCAAAGAGGATGCCCCCGGCTTCCTTACGGCTTAGAACCTGGCGCAGGTAGTCTTTGCGGGGCTCTTTTCGGGCGAGCTCTAGGAACTCCGCCAGGGGGGAGCCTTCCGGAGGCCAGACATGGTCGGCCACGTAAAGCACCCAGTTGGAAGGCGCTCCTGGGGGAGGGAGAGGAGGAGGGCGATGACGTCCAGCTCCAGGAGGAGGGCGCGGTTTCTGGGCTCGGCCTTGGGGGGTGGGGGCGGGGAAGGCTTGCCCCGGCGGCGGCTTAGGAGGTACTCGTTGAGTTCCTTGGGGGAGAGGCCCAGGCGCTCTACACCAGGGCCTTGAGCCTTTCCGCCACGGGGTCAAAGGGCTCGGGGGAGAGCATCCTGGGGGTGAGGGTCTCCAGAACCTTCCGCTTGTGCTCGGGGCGGGAAAGGTCCCGGCCCCTCACCGCCTCCTGGAAGCGGAACTCCACCTCGGGGAGGGCCTCCTCCAGGGCCCTTTGGAAAAGGGCGGGGCCCTCGGGGTGGAGGAGGAGCTCCCCGGGGTCCTTGGCGGGGAGGCGCACGGCGTAGAAGAGGAACTGCCGGGCCATCTCCAGGTCCAGGCTCTGCAGGGTGGCCTTCTGCCCGGCCTCGTCGGCGTCGAAGGCCAGGTAGACCTCCCGCACCTCCTGGGCCTTGAGGAGCCGGGCCTGTTCCTCGGAAAGCCCCGAGCCCAAGACGGCCACGGTCTCGGGGAAGCCCATCTGGTGGAGGGCGATGGCGTCAAAAAGCCCCTCCACCACGATGGCCCGACCCTCACGCAGGCGGGTTTTGGCCTCGGGGTAGGCGAAGAGCACCTCCCGCTTGCGGAAGAGGGGGGTTTCCGGGGAGTTCAGGTACTTGGGAAGCTCTTCCCCCAGGGCCCTTCCCGTGAAGGCCACAATGCGCCCCAGGTGGTCCTTGATGGGAAAGGTGATGCGGTGGCGGAAGCGGTCAAAGAAGCGCCCTTCCCGTTCCGCCAGCACCCCCGCCTTCAGGCCCTCCTCCGGGCTCACCCCGTGGCGGGCGAGGTAGGTGAGGAGGCCCTCCGCCTTGGGGGGGGCGTAGCCCAGGCCGAAGTGGGACAGGCTTTCCGGGCTTAGGCCCCGGCTTTGCAGATAGGCCTGGGCCTCCCTGGAGGCCTCGAGGCCTTCCCGGAAGTAGGCCTGGGCCAGCTGGAGGACCTCTAGAAGCTCCTTGCGGGCCTTAGGGCTTCCCCGCCTTGGGAGCTCCACCCCGGCCTCCTCCGCCAGGCGCTCCAGGGCGGCCTGGAAGTCCAGGCCCTCTATCCGTTCCACAAAGGCGATGAGGTCGCCCCCGGCCTTGCAGCCGAAGCAGTGGAAGAGGCCCTTCTCCTCGTCCACGTAGAAGGAGGGGGTCTTTTCCTGGTGGAAGGGGCAAAGCCCCTTCCAGCGCCCGCGGCCCGCCGGCTTGAGGGCCACGTAGCGGGAAACCACCTCCTTCAGGGAGAGGCGGCGCTTGATGGCCTCTATGGCCTCCCCGTCCATGCCTCCCTCCGCCTACGCCAAAGCTGGCGGACCCACCTTCCCAGCATACCGTACCCCCGGAGGTCAGGGGCCCCTTCCCCGGCCAAGGCCGCCTTCCAGGAGGCGGTGAGGGGCACCGAGGGGGTGAAGCCCAGGAGGTGGTCCACCCTTTCCCCCTCTTCCAGGAGGAGCTGGGCCTGAGGAGCCGGGCCACCTCCAGGTGGACCAGGAAGCCGGTGCGGTGGGTCCGGTAGAGGAGGTGCTGGGAGAGGACCCGGGCCTTGTGGGGGTTCGTGGGCCAGTGGTAGAGGGCTAAGGAGGTGAGGGCCAGGTGGTGCACGTAGGGGTTGGAAAGCCGCCTGGCCTCCCGGAGGGCTTCCTTTAGGAGGGGCTTGGGGTTTTGCCCCCGGAGCCAGCGGTGGTGGGCCAGGGCCAGAAGGGCCAGGCCCCGGCCGTCCTGGTGCCGCCTCGCCGCCTCCAGGAGGTCCTCCCTAAGCCTCCCCTTTAGTCCAGGCGGTGAGGAGGGCGGCGGCGAGCCAGGGGTGAGGGGTTTGCCGGTAAGCGGCCTCCCCCTCGGCCAGGGCCTCCTCCAGGCGGCCTGTTTCCAGGAGGAGGCGGAGGCGGGTGGCGTGGAAGCGGGCCTGGGCCTCGAGGTCCCCTTCCTCCCGGCCTCCAGGAGGGCCCAGGCCTCGGGGTAGCACCCCAGGTCCATGAGCAGGCCCGCCTTCAGGCTCCGCCCGTGGAGCCTCAGGGCGGGAGGGGCGTTGGAGGGGAAGG
>BBBL01000060.1 GCA_001311545.1 Thermus kawarayensis JCM 12314
GGGGAAGGGGCCCTCTGGGGGCGGTGGCGGTAAGCTCCTCCTGAGCCTCGCCTCTTCATCGTCTTCCCCGGGTTCCTCTCGGGGCTTTTGGTGGACCCCGCCCGGCACCCCCTGCTCTACAACCTCCTGGCGGGGCTGGTCAAGGTGGGGATCCTCGTGGGCTACCTCCTCTTCATCGGGCGCATGCCGGAGGTCCGGCGCTTCTTCATGTACCACGGGGCGGAACACAAGGCCATCCACGCCTACGAGAAGGGCCTTCCCCTCACCGTGGAGAACGTCCTGGCCCAGCCCCGCTTCCACCCCCGGTGCGGCACCACCTTCCTGGCCTTCGTGGTGGTGGTCTCGGTTCTGGTCTATAGCCTCATCCCGGCTCCCCAGGTCCTCTGGTGGCGGCTTTTGGCCCGGGTGCTCTTCCTGCCTTTGGTGGCCGCCTTGGCCTTTGAGCTCCTCTACTTCTCGGCCAGGCACCACGACCCCATCTCCCGGCTCCTCAGGGAGCTCGGCTTCCGCTTCCAGGCCCTCACCGTGGCCGAGCCCACCCCGGAGATGGTGGAGGTGGCCATAAGGAGCACCGAGGCGGCCCTAGGGGAAAGGGTGGTGGCGTGAAGCGGGTCCTGGTGGCCATGTCCGGGGGGGTGGACTCCTCCGTGGCCGCCCTCCTCCTCAAGGAGGAGGGGTACGAGGTGGTGGGGGCCATGATGCGCTTCTGGCCCGACCTGCCGCCCCCAAGCCCAGAGGGGGGCAAGTCCCGGGCCTGGGAGAGCTGTTGCACCCCCGATGCCGCCTACGAGGCGAGGCGGGTGGCGGAGCTTTTGGGCATCCCCTTCTACCTCCTGGACTACCGGGAGGTCTTTGAGGAGGAGATCGTAAAGCCCTTCCTGGAGGACTACGCCCGGGGGCGCACCCCTAACCCCTGTACCCGGTGCAACACCTTCGTCAAGTTCGGGGCCCTCCTCAAGCAGGCGAGGAGGCTCGGCCTGGACTACGTGGCCACGGGCCACTACGTGCGGAAGGAGGGGGAGGCCCTCCTTCGGGGCCTTGACCCCAACAAGGACCAGACCTACTTCCTCTGGGGCACGCCCAGGGAGGCCGTCCCCCACCTCCTCTTCCCCGTGGGGCACCTCACCAAGCCTGAGGTGCGGGCCCTGGCCGAGAAGGCGGGCCTCCCCACGGCGAGGAGGCCCGAAAGCCAGAACCTCTGCTTCGTGGCCGGGGACCTCACGGGCTTCCTCAGGGAGCGCCTCCGGCCCAGGCCCGGCCCCCTGGTGGACGCCTTGACGGGAGAGGTGGTGGGGGAGCACCAGGGGGCAAGCCTCTACACGGTGGGCCAGCGGAAGGGCCTCGGGCTTTACAAGACCCACCTGGAGCGGTACGTGGTGGGCGTGGACCCCGAGAGGAACGTGGTCTACGTGGGCCCCAAGGAGGCCGCCCTCTTTGAGGGCCTGGAAGGGGAAGGCCTCAACCTCCTCGCCGAGCTTCCCGAGGAGATAGAGGTCCAGGTGCGCTACCGCACCCCCCCCGTGAGGGCCAGGGTGGAGTCCCTAAAGCCCCTCCGCCTCCGCCTTGCCCACCCCGTCTTCGCCGTGACCCCGGGGCAGAGCGCCGTCTTCTACCAGGGGGAGAGGCTCCTTGGGGGTGCGGTGATCCGGAAGGGACTTTACAACCTGGCGGGCCTCGAGGCCTCCCGGGAGCTGACCTTCTCCTGACAAATACCGGGCAAAGTACGGGTGGGAGGTTGAAGGATGCGAGGAAAAGCGTGGATTCTCACGGCGGTGGCCCTGGCGGGCCTGGGTTTGGCGCAACAGACCCTCACCCTGGTGGGGGCGGGGGCCACCTTCCCCTACCCCCTCATGGCCAAGTACGGGGACGAGTACACCCGGCTCACCGGGGGGAAGGTGCGCATCAACTACCAGTCCATCGGCTCCGGGGGGGGCATCCGCCAGTTCCTGGAGCAGACCGTGCACTTCGGGGCCTCTGACGCTCCCCTGGACGACACCCGCATGAAGGAGGTCAGGGAGCGCTTTAAGAGCAACGCCCTGAACATCGGCTACGCCCTGGGGGCGGTGGTGCCCGCCTACAACCTTCCGGGGCTAAAGGAGCCCCTGCGCTTTAGCGGCCCCGTCCTGGCCGACATCTACCTGGGCAAGATCAAGACCTGGAACGACCCCGCCCTGCAGGAACTCAACCCCGGCGTGAAACTCCCCCCCCTTCCCATCACCGTGGTCCACCGCTCCGACGGCTCCGGCACCACCTACGTCTTCGTGGACTACCTTTCCAAGGTGTCCCCCGAGTGGGCCAGAAGGTGGGCCGGGGCACCAGCGTCCAGTGGCCCGTGGGGTGGGCAAGGGCAACGAAGGGGTGGCCGTGGTGAAGCAGACCCCCGGGGCCATCGGCTACGTGGAGGTCACCTACGCCAAGCAGAACAACCTGGCCTACGGGGCGGTGCGGAACAAGGCGGGCCGCTTCGTCCTGGCGGACCTGGCCTCCATCAAGCGGCGGCAACGTGCCCCTGCCCGGGGACATGCGGGTTTCCCTCACCGACACCGCCGCCCCCGACGGCTACCCCATCGCCAGCTTCACCTACCTTCTCCTTTACGAGAACCTCTCGGCCAACAAGGCGGTGAAGTCCGAGGCCGAGGCCCGGGCTTTGGTGGAGTTCGTCAAGTGGGTCCTCACCGAGGGGCAGAAGTACAACGAGCCCCTCACCTACGGGGCCCTCTCCCCCGTGGCCCAGCAACGGGCCTTGGCCCTCCTCTCCCGGGTCACCTACGAGGGCAAGGCCATCGGCAAGGAGATCGTGGGCCGCTAAAGGGAGCCTGACCCAGGGGTGGCCTTTCCCGGGGCCACCCCTTATCTTGAAGAAGGGTTTGCGCATGCGGCGACTCTACAGCCACTTCGGCGACCGGATCTTCGCCCTTTTCCTCCTTCTCCTGGCCTTGGGCGTGGTGGCCTTGGCCCTCCTCATGGCCTACGAGCTCTACCAGGGGGGGAGCCTGGCCCTGAACCGCTTCGGCTTCTGGGCTTCGCCTCGGGAAGAGAGTGGGACCCCGTGGTGCAGAAGGCCTTCGGGGCTTGGCCCTACATCCTGGGCACCCTCATCGTGAGCCTTTCCGCCCTCCTGCTTTCCTTCTTCCCCGCCCTGGCGGCGGCCATCTTCGCCGCCGAGTACGCTCCCAGGTGGCTCGCCCAGGTCATCAACTTCCTCCTGGACCTGATGGCCGCCGTGCCCAGCGTGGTGTACGGGCTTTGGGGGATCTTCGTCCTGGCCCCCTGGCTGAGGGATGCGGTGCAGCTTCCCCTCTACATGTGGGCGGCGGAGCGCCTCCCCGGCCTCCTCCCCTTCCTCGGGGTGCCCACGGGGTACGGCCTCATGACCGCCGTGCTCATCCTGGCCTCCATGATCGTGCCCTACACCGCGGCTTTGGCCCGGGACGCCATCGCCTTGGTGCCCAAGGAGCACCGGGAAGCCGCCTACGCCCTGGGGGCTACCCGCTGGGAGGTGATGCGCCTCGCCATCTTGCCCTTGGCCCGGGGTGGGATCATCGCCGGGGTCTTCCTGGCCCTGGCCCGGGCGGTGGGGGAGACCATGGCGGTCACCATGGTCATCGGCAACTCCCACAAACTCCCCTACACCCTCTTCGGAGGGGCGGCCACCATGCCCAGCGTCATCGCCAACGAGTTCACCGAGGCGGTGGAGGACCTGCACCTTTCCGCCCTGATCGCCGTGGGCTTTCTTCTCTTTCTGGTGTCCATGCTGATCAACTTCACCGCCGCCTACATCCTGAGGCGCCAAGAGCGCCTGGTGAAGGGGGTGCTGTGACCGCGAAGGACCTGGCCCTAAGGCGGCGCTACCGGGTGGAGCGCCTCATGATGGCCCTGGTGGCCCTGGGCACCCTTTTGGCCTTCCTGATCCTCTTCTTGGTGGTGGCCTACGCCCTTTTGCAGGGGGCAAGCGCCTTAACGTGGACTTCTTCCTTAAGGACATGCGCCCCCCAGGAGAAACGGGAGGGGGCTTGCGGCAGGCCATCGTGGGCACCCTCATCGTGGATGGCCTAGGCCTTCTCATCGCCTTGCCCTTCGGCCTGGCGGCGGGGATCCTCCTCGCCGAGTACCCGGACCATCCCGTCAATCCCTACCTCCGCCTCCTCTCCGACACCCTGAACGGGATGCCGGCCATCCTCTTTGGCCTCTTGGCCTTCATCCTGGTGGTGAAGCCCATGGGAGGCTTCTCCGGGCTTTCCGGGGCCTTCGCCCTGGGCTTCCTCATGATCCCCATCCTGGCCCGAAGCACCGAGGGAGTGCTCTCCCTGGTGCCCAAGGAGATTCGGGAGGCCGGGCTTGCCCTGGGGCTTCCCCGCTGGCGGGTGATCCTTTCCCTGGTCCTGCCCACGGCCCGGGCGGGGCTCATCACCGGGGTTCTCCTGGCCTTCGCCCGGGCGGCGGGGGAGGCCGCCCCCCTCCTCTTCACCGCCTTTGGAAGCCCCCTTTTGGAGCTCAACCCCCTGAAACCCATGGACACCCTGCCTTAAGGCTCTTCGCCTTTGCCATCAGCCCTACGAGGACTGGCACCGTCAGGCTTGGGCCGCAGGGCTGGTCCTTTTCGCTCATCACCCTGACAAGCCTTCTCGCCCGCTGGGCCTCGAGGCGGAGGTTCTAAATGCCGGAAGCCGTGGACGTGCACATGGAGTCTAGGAACCTGGTGGTCCGTTACGGAAGCCGGGTCGGTGTGGGCGCGAACGGGGGGGTTAACCTGCCCCTTTACCGCCACCGGATCACCGCCCTCATCGGCCCCTCGGGGTGCGGCAAGACCACCTTCTTAAGGGCCTTAAACCGCATGCACGACCTCACCCCCATCGCCCGGGTGGAGGGAGAGGTGCTCCTGGACGGGGAGAACATCTACGCCCCGGGGGTGGACCCGGTGCTGGTGCGCCGCCGGGTGGGCATGGTCTTCCAAAAACCCACCGCCTTTCCCACCATGTCCATCTACGACAACGTGGCGGCCGGGCTCAGGCTGGTGGGCGTCCGCGACCGCAAGCGCCTGGACGAAGCCGTGGAGCGGGCCCTCAAAGGGGCAGCCCTTTGGGACGAGGTCAAAGACCGCCTGAGGGCCCCGGCCAGCGGCCTATCCGGTGGCCAGCAACAGCGCCTCACCATCGCCCGGGCCCTGGCGGTGGAACCCGAGGTCCTCCTCATGGACGAACCCACCGCCAGCCTGGACCCCATCTCCACCCAGGCCATAGAAGACCTCCTGCTGACCCTCAAAGATCAGGTCACCATCGTCATCGTTACCCACAACATGCAGCAGGCCGCCCGGGTCTCCGATTTCACCGCCTTCTTCCTGAACGGGGAGATGGTGGAGTTCGGGCCCACGGAGGTCCTCTTCACCAAGCCCAAGGACCCGCGCACCGAGGCCTACATCAGTGGGCGCTTCGGCTAATACAATCGGTGCCATGTCCCCCCTGTTTCTCCTCTTCCTCACCCTCTTCAACAGCGTCCTAGGCCTTTCCATCCTCTTCCCCATCCTGGGGCCTGAGCCGGGAGCTGGGCCTAAGCGAGGTCCAGGTGGGTCTCTTCTCCACGGGCTACGCCCTCATGCAGTTCCTCCTCGCCCCCTACTGGGGTAGGCGGAGCGAAAGGGGCAGGAAGCCCGTCCTCCTCGTGGGCATCCTGGGCTTCGCAGGGAGTTTCCTCCTCTTTGGCCTCTTCGCCCTCCTCGGGCAAAAGGGGCTTCTTCCAGCGGGTGCCCTCTTTCCCCTCCTCCTCCTCTCCCGGCTCCTGGGAGGGGCCTTTAGCTCCGCCACCCTGCCCACGGCCCAGGCCTACGTGGCCGACGTCACCGGGCGGGAAGGCCGCACGGGAGGGATGGCCCTTCTGGGGGCGGCCTTCGGCCTGGCGGTGATCCTGGGGCCCGCCTTGGGAGCGGGGCTTGCCGCCCTCTTGGGCCTTTTGGCCCCGGTCTTTTTCTCGGCGGGGATCGCCCTCTTAAAC
Source organism: Thermus kawarayensis JCM 12314 (assembly GCA_001311545.1). The sequence continues at coordinate 5,989 of BBBL01000060.1, forward strand.
GCCCTCTTCGTCTACCTGGTCCTGCCCGAGTCCAGGCCTCGAGGGAAAGAGGTGGCGGCCTGGCTTTCCCCCTGGGACGGGCGGGTCTTCCCCCTCCTCCTCCTGGGCTTCGCCCTCAACCTCTCCGGCGTGGCCCTGGAGCAGACCATCGCCTTCTACTTCCAGGACCGCCTGGGGCTAACCGGGGTGGAGACCGCCCGGAGCGTGGGGCTCGCCCTGGTCCTCTATGGCCTGGTGGCGGTGTTCATCCAGGGGTTCCTGGTGCGCAAAGCGGGCTGGCCCCCCAGGACCCTCCTCCTCCTGGGCCTCCCCGTGGGCCTCCTGGGCTTTCTGGTGCTGGTCTTCGCCCAAGGCTTTCCCACCCTGACCCTGGGGCTTGCCCTCCAGCGCGGGGGCAGCCCTAGCAGGGCCTGGGGTAACGGCGGGGCTTTCCCTGGCGGTAGGGGAAGGGGAGCAAGGCTGGTGGCGGGCCTCAACAGCTCGGCCCAGGCCTTGGGACGGATGCTGGGCCCGGTCCTGGGCACGGGGCTTTACCGCCTGGCCCCCGAGGCCCCTTACCTCCTGGGGGCGGGGCTTCTCCTCTTGGGCCTGGCCTCCTTGCCCCTCCTCTTCCGCCGGGTCCGGCTCTGATGCGCCTTCTCCTCTTTCGGCAGCGCAACTTTCGCAACCTGGCCCTGGAGGCCTTCCGCCCTCCCCCGGGGCTCTTCGCCGTGGTGGGGGGGAACGGCCAGGGGAAGACCAACCTCCTTTGGGCCTGGCACCTCCTCCTGGGGGGGGAGGCGCCGGGGGCCCTGGGGGACCTGGTGCGCTTTGGGGAGCGGGAAGCCTGGCTCTTCACCGAGGTGGAAACCGAGCTTGGCCTTTACCGGGTGGAGCAACGCCTGGCCCCGGAAGGAAGGGAGGTGCGCCTCAACGGGAAGCCCGTGGGCCTCAGGGCGCTGTGGGAGCTTCCCGGCTCGGTCCTGGTGCGCCCCGAGGATGTGGAGATCGTCCTGGGGCCGAAGGACGCCAGGCGGGCCTTTCTGGACCGGCTTCTCTCCCGCTTCTCCCGGCGCTACGCCGCCCTCCTTTCCGCCTACGAAAAGGTCCTGCGCCAAAGGAACGCCCTCTTGAAGACGGGGGGAAACGGGCTGGGGGTTTGGGACCAGGAGCTCGCCCGCTACGGGGAGGAAATCCTGGCCCTGAGAAGGCGCTTTCTCCGGCGCTTTCTGCCCATCTTCCAGGAGGTCCACCGGGCCTGGCCCCCGGGGAGGCGGGCCTTGGGCTCGAGGAAAGCGTGCAGGGGAGTTTTCTGGAAGCCCTTAAGGCCAAACGGGAGGAGGAGCTCCTCCGGGGCCAGACCCTGGTGGGGCCCACCGGGACGACCTGGTGGTCCTCCTCCTGGGCCGCCCCGCCCACCGCTTCGCCAGCCGGGGAGAGGCCAAGGCCCTGGCCCTGGCCCTGCGCCTGGCCGAGCACCGCCTCCTCGCCGAGCACCACGGGGAACCCCCCCTCCTTCTGGTGGACGAGTGGAGCGAGGAGCTGGACGAACTCCGGCGCCAGGCGGTCCTGCGCTACGCCAAGGACCTGCCCCAGGCGGTCCTGGCTGGCCTCCAGGCGCCCGAGGGGGTGGTGGTATGCTCGGTGCAAGGGGGGGTGGTCCTGTGCCCTGGCGGCTAAAGGAGGTGATTCCCGAGGCCCTCAAGCGAGCCGGGGGCAAGGAGCGGCTCAAGCGAGGCATGGTCCTGGCCGCCTGGCGGGAGGTGGTGGGGCCGGGCCTGGCCCAGGTCACCGAGGCCCTGGCCCTGGAAGAAGGCACCCTTTGGGTACGAGTCCCCGACCCCGTGGTGGCCCACCAGCTCACCTACACCGCCTCCTTCTCCTTCACCGCTACGAGGAGCGCTTTCCCGGGATGGTGAAGGAGATCCGCTTCCAGGTAGAGCCAAAGGCCCAGGAAGCCCCTCCCAGGCCCCAGAACCCCGGCCCCGCCGAAGGAGCCCTGCTAGCCCAAAGCCGGAAGGCCCTGGCCCTGGCTCAGGAAGCCCCTCCCGACCTCCGGGAAAAGGTGGCCCGGGCGGCCTTGGCCCTTTTCCAGCGGCA
>BBBL01000061.1 GCA_001311545.1 Thermus kawarayensis JCM 12314
CCTACGCTACTACGGCTTCGTGCCCCCGGAAGGGCCCTCAAGGGGAAGCGCTTCGTGGCCATGCACCTCTCCCACCTCCACCCCTTGGCGGAGCGGTACGCCACGTGGTCTTCCCCGCCCCCACCTTCTACGAGAAGCGGGGGCACCTGGCAAACCTGGAAGGCCGCGTCCTTCCCCTCTCCCCCGCCCCCATAGAGAACGGGGAGGCGGAGGGTGCCCTCCAGGTCCTCGCCCTCCTGGCCGAGGCCCTGGGGGTGCGGCCCCCCTTCCGCCTCCACCTGGAGGCCGAGCGGGAGCTCAAGTCCGCAAGGTGCCCGGGGCCTTGGGCCTCCTGGCCTTCCGCACCCAGGCCCTGAGGCCCAGGCCCCAAGGGGGTGCTCTACCTCCGGCCCAGCATGTGGAAGGCGCACCAGGCCGTGGGCAAGGCCCAAGAGGCGGCGAGCCCCGAGCTTTGGGCCCACCCGGAAACGGCCAAATCCGAGGCCCTGCCCGAGGGGGCCCGGGTGGCCGTGGAAACCCCCCTGGGCCGCTCGAGGCCCGGGTGGTCCACCGGGAGGACCTCCCCAAGGGGTTCCTCTACCTCTCGGGCCTGGGAGCGGCCGCCGGGCGCCTCTTGGAAGGCCGGGTTCTGGTTCCCACAGGAGGTGAAGCGTGAGCTACCCCCTGGACCCCTACTGGATGGTGGCCTTGAAGGCCCTCTTGGTTGTCATCGGCCTCCTCACCGCCTTCGCCTTCATGACCCTCATTGAAAGGAGCTCCTCGCCCGCTTCCAGATCCGCCTGGGTCCCAACCGGGTGGGGCCCATGGGCCTCTTCCAGCCCATGGCCGATGCCATCAAGAGCATCTTCAAGGAAGACCTGGTGGTGGAGAGGGCCGACAAGGTCCTCTTCGTGCTGGCCCCCCTCATCGGCGTGGTCTTCGCCCTCCTGGCCTTTGGGGCCATCCCCTTCGGCCCCCCGGGGAGCTTCTTCGGCTATAGCCCCTGGGTGCTGAACCTGGACCTGGGCCTCCTCTACCTCTTCGCCGTGAGCGAGATGGCCATCTACGGCATCTTCCTGGCGGGCTGGGCCTCGGGGAGCAAGTACAGCTCCTTGGCTCCTTGCGCTCCTCGGCGAGCCTCATCTCCTACGAGCTCGGCCTGGGCATCGCCCTCCTCTCCCCGGTGCTTCTGGTGGGGAGCCTCAACCTGAACGACATCGTGAACTGGCAGAAGGAGCACGGCTGGCTCTTCCTCTACGCCTTCCCCGCCTTCCTGATCTACGCCATCGCCGCCCTGGCCGAGGCCGCCCGCACCCCCTTTGACCTCCCCGAGGCCGAGCAGGAGCTGGTGGGGGGCTACCACACCGAGTACAGCTCCATCAAGTGGGCCCTTTTCCAGATGACCGAGTACATCCACTTCATCACCGCCAGTGCCCTCATCCCCACCCTCTTCCTGGGAGGCTGGACCATGCCCTTCCTCGAGGTCCCCTACCTCTGGATGTTCCTCAAAATCGCCTTCTTCCTCTTCCTCTTCATCTGGATCCGGGCCACCTGGTTCCGCCTGCGCTACGACCAGCTCCTCCGCTTCGGCTGGGGCTTCCTCTTCCCCGGGGCCCTTCTCTGGTTCCTCCTGACCGCCCTGGTGGTGGCCCTGGACCTCCCCAGGACCTACCTCCTCTACCTCTCCGCCCTAAGCTTCCTCGTCCTCATGGGGGCGGTCCTCTACACCCCTAAGCCTGCCCGCAAAGGAGGTGGCGCATGACCCTGAAGGCCCTGGCCCAAAGCCTCGGCATCACCCTCAAGTACCTCTTCTCCAAACCGGTGACCGTCCCCTACCCCGACGCCCCCGTGGCCCTCAAGCCCCGCTTCCACGGGCGGCACGTCCTCACCCGGCACCCGAACGGCCTGGAGAAGTGCATCGGCTGCTCCCTCTGCGCCGCCGCCTGCCCCGCCTACGCCATCTACGTGGAGCCGGCGGAGAACGACCCGGAAAACCCGGTCTCCGCGGGGGAGCGGTACGCCAAGGTCTACGAGATCAACATGCTCCGGTGCATCTTCTGCGGCCTCTGCGAGGAGGCCTGCCCCACGGGGGCCATCGTGTTGGGGTACGACTTTGAGATGGCCGACTACCAGTACTCCGACCTCGTCTACGGCAAGGAGGACATGCTGGTGGACGTGGTGGGCACCAAGCCCCAGCGCCGGGAGGCCAAGATCACCGGCAAGGCGGTCAAGCCCGGCTACGTGGTGCCTTACGTGCGGCCCGAGCTGGAGGCTTCCAAGCCCCCACGGAAAGGAGGAAACCGTGAGCCTCTTTGAAGGCCTGGCGGTGGCCCTGCTCCTTCTGAGCGGGGTGCTGGTGGTCACCCTCAGGAACGCCATCCACGCCGCCCTGGCCTCATCCTGAACTTTCTGGTCCTGGCGGGGGTCTACATGGCCCTGGACGCACGCTTTTTGGGCTTTATCCAGATCATCGTCTACGCCGGGGCCATCGTGGTCCTCTTCCTCTTCGTCATCATGCTTCTCTTCGCCGCCCAGGGAGAGGTGGGCTTTGACCCCCTGGTGCGCTCCAAGCCCCTGGCGGCCCTCCTGGCCCTGGGGGTGGCGGGGATGCTCCTTTCGGGGCTTGGGGGGCTGAACCTCGCCTTCACCCAGGACCTCCAGGGCGGGCTTCCCCAGGCCCTGGGACCCCTCCTCTACGGGGACTGGGTCTTTGTGCTCCTCGCCGTGGGCTTCCTCCTCATGGCCGCCACGGTGGTGGCCGTGGCCCTGGTCCAGCCCTCCCGCCCCTTGGACGCCCTTCCCCGGGAAGAGCGGGAAAAGGAGGTGGTGCGGTGAGCTTCCTCTTGGCCTCCGCCCTCCTCTTCGCCCTGGGGGTCTACGGGGTCCTCACCCGCAGGACCGCCATCCTGGTCTTCCTCTCCGTTGAGCTCATGCTGAACGCGGCCAACCTCTCCCTGGTGGGCTTCGCCCGGGCCCATGGCCTGGAAGGCCAGGTGGCCGCCCTCATGGTCATCGCCATCGCCGCCGCCGAGGTGGCCGTGGGCCTGGGGCTCATCGTGGCCATCTTCCGCCACCGGGAAAGCACCGCGGTGGACGACCTCTCCGAGCTTAGGGGGTGAACATGGCGCTTCTCTCCACCATCCTCCTGCCCCTCTTGGGCTTCGCCCTTATGGGGCTTTTTGGCAAAAGGATGCGGGAACCCCTTCCCGGGGTCCTGGCCTCGGGGCTCGTCCTGGCCTCCTTTTTGGTGGGGGTGGGGCTTCTCCTCTCGGGCGGGGCCCATTTTAAGGCGGAGTGGCTTCCCGGGATCCCCTTTAGCCTCCTTCTGGACAACCTCTCCGGTCTCATGCTGATCATCGTCACCGGGGTGGGCTTCCTCATCCACGTGTACGCCATCGGCTACATGGCGAAAGACCCCGGCTACAGCCGCTTCTTCGCCTACTTCAACTTCTTCATCGCCATGATGCTCACCCTGGTCCTCGCCGACAGCTACCCGGTGATGTTCATCGGCTGGGAGGGGGTGGGCCTGGCGAGCTTCCTCCTCATCGGCTTCTGGTACAAGAACCCCCGGTACGCCGACAGCGCCCGCAAGGCCTTCATCGTGAACCGCATCGGCGACCTGGGCTTCATGCTGGGCATGGCCATCCTCTGGGCCTCTACGGCACCCTCTCCATCAGCGAGCTCAAGGAGGCCCTGGAAGGCCCCCTGAGGAACCCCAGCCTCCTGGCCCTGGCGGGGTTCCTCCTCTTCCTGGGAGCGGTGGGAAAAAGCGCCCAGGTGCCCCTCATGGTCTGGCTCCCCGACGCCATGGCCGGCCCCACCCCCGTCTCCGCCCTGATCCACGCGGCCACCATGGTGACGGCGGGGGTCTACCTCATCACCCGGAGCTCCTTCCTCTACAGCGCCCTCCCCGAGGTCTCCTACGCCATCGCCGTGATCGGGCTCCTCACGGCGGCCTACGGGGCCCTTTCCGCCTTCGGCCAGACCGATATCAAGAAGATCGTGGCCTACTCCACCATCAGCCAGCTGGGGTACATGTTCCTGGCGGCGGGGGTGGGGGCCTACTGGGCCGCCCTCTTCCACGTCTTCACCCACGCCTTCTTCAAGGCCCTCCTCTTCCTGGCCTCGGGGAGCGTGATTCACGCCCTGGGGGGCGAGCAGGACGTGCGCAGGATGGGGGGCCTCTGGAAGCACCTGCCAAAGACCCGCTGGCACGGCCTCATCGGGGCCCTGGCCCTGGGAGGCCTTCCCCTCCTTTCCGGCTTCTTTTCCAAGGACGCCATCCTCACCGCCACCCTCACCTACCCCTTCGGCGGCGTGGGCTTCTACGTGGGGGCGCTCCTCGTGGCGGTCCTCACCGCCATGTACGCCATGCGCTGGTTCGTCCTGGTCTTCCTGGGGGAGGAACGGGGCCACGGCCATCCCCACGAGGCCCCGCCGGTGATGCTCTGGCCCAACCACCTCCTGGCCTTAGGAGCGGTCCTCGCCGGCTACCTGGCCCTGCCCCACCCCCTGCCCAACCTCCTGGAGCCCTTCTTGAAGCCCGCTTTGGCGGAGGTGGAGGCCCACCACCTCTCCTTAGGGGCGGAGTGGGGCCTCATCGCCCTCTCGGCGGCGGTGGCGGTCTTTGGGCTTTGGTTCGGCTACACCTTCTTCCAAAGGAAGGCCCTCCCCGCCTGGTACCTGGCCTTTGAGGCCTGGAGCCGGGAGAGCTTTTACGTGGACCAGGTCTACAACGCCCTGGTGGTGAACCCCCTGAAGGCCCTGGCGGAAGCCTCTTTTACGGGGACAACGGCCTCCTCCGGGGGTACGTGGGCTAGGGGGAGGGGTGCGGGGCCTGGGCCAGACCTTGGGCCGCCTGCAGACGGGTTACCTCAGGCTTTACGCCCTGCTCTTTGTGCTGGGCGCTTTGGTGCTTCTGGGGGTGATGCGGTGGTAGTCCTGGCGATCCTTTTACCCATCCTCTTCGGGATCCTCCTCCTTCTGGGCCTGCCTCGAGGCCTGGGGCCTTGGGGGGCGGGGCTTTCCCTGCTCCTTAACCTCTACCTCTTCCTGACCCACCCGGGCGGGGTGGCCCACGCCTTCCAGGCCCCCCTCCTTCCCGGGGCCGGGGTGTACTGGGCCTTCGGACTGGACGGGCTTTCCGCCCTCTTCTTCCTCACCATCGCCCTCACCGTCTTCCTGGGGGCTCTGGTGGCGAGGGTGGAGGGGCGCTTCCTGGGCCTCGCCCTCCTCATGGAGGGGCTCCTCCTCGGCCTCTTCGCCGCCCGGGACCTCCTCGTCTTCTACCTCTTCTTCGAAGCGGCCCTCATCCCCGCCCTCCTCATGCTCCTCTTCTACGGGGGAGAAGGGCGCCTCCGGGCCCTTTACACCTTCCTCCTCTTCACCCTGGCCGGGAGCCTGCCCATGCTGGCCGCCATCCTGGCGGTGAAGGCCCTGGAGGAAGCCCGAGCTTCCTCCTTCAGGACCTCCTGGCCCACCCCGTCCGGGGACAGGCCGCCTTCTGGATCTTCCTGGGCTTCGCCCTGGCCTTCGCCATCAAGACGCCCCTTTTCCCGGTGCACGCCTGGCTCCCCCTCTTCCACCGGGAGAACCACCCCTCAGGGCTTGCCGACGCCTGGGCACCCTCTACAAGGTGGGGGTCTTCGCCTTCTTCCGCTACGCCATCCCCCTGGCCCCCGAGGGCTTCTCCGGCTCCAGGGCCTCCTTCTCTTCCTCGCCGCCCTCTCCGCCCTCTACGGGGCCTGGGTGGCCTTCGCCGCCAGGGACGCCAAGAGCTCCTGGCCTACGCCGGGGTTTCCCACATGGGGGTGGCCGCCCTGGGCGTCTTCTCGGGCACGCCGGAGGGGGCCACGGGGGGGCTTTACCTCCTTTCGGCCAGCGGCGTCTACACCGGGGGGCTTTTCCTGCTTTTCGGGAGGCTTTACGAAAGGCTCCACACCCTAGAGATCGGGCGCTACCGGGGCCTGGCCCAAAGCGCCCCGGGCCTCGCCGCCCTGGCCCTCCTCCTCTTCCTGGCCATGGTAGGCCTCCCCGGGCTTTCCGGCTTCCCCGGGGAGTTTTTGACCCTGCTCGGGGCCTACAAGGCCAGCCCCTGGCTTGCCGCTTTGGCCTTCCTCTCGGTCATCGCCTCCGCGGCCTACGCCCTCACCGCCTTCCAGAAGACCTTCTGGGAGGAGGAGGGCAGGCCCGTGGAGGACCTGAAGGCAGGGGAGTGGGGCTTCGCCCTCCTGGTGGGGCTGGCCCTGGTTCTCATGGGGGTTTTCCCCGGGTACTTCCTCCAGGGGCTTAGGCCCCTGGCGGAGGCCTTCGCCAAGATCCTCGGAGGTGGCGCATGACCCTTTTGGTCCTCGCCCTGTTCTCGGTAGCCCTTACCCTCCTGGGCTTTTTCCTGCCCGTGCCCCTGTTCAAGCGGCTCACCATCCTGGCTTAAGCCTCGCCCTCCTCTCCCTCCTCGCCACCTGGGGGAGGCCCTTGGCCATGGGGCCTTACCAGGTGGACGCCCTCTCCCAGACCTTCACCCTCCTCGCCCTCCTGGGGGCTTTGTGGACGGTGGGCCTGGTGCGGAGCGGGCGGTTTGAGTTTTACCTCCTCGTGCTCTACGCCGCCTTGGGGATGCACCTCCTGGCCTCCACCAAGAACCTCATCCTGATGCTGGTGGCCCTCGAGGCCCTCTCCCTCCCCCTCTATGCCCTGGCCACCTGGCGCAAGGGGCAGGGCCTCGAGGCCGCCCTCAAGTACTTCCTCCTGGGGGCTTTGGCCGCCGCCTTCTTCCTCTACGGGGCGGCCTTCCACTTCGGGGCTACGGGAAGCTTCCTGGCGGGCACCCCCGGCCAAGGCCCCCTCTACGCCCTGGCCCTGGGCCTCCTCCTGGTGGGCCTGGGCTTTAAAGCGGCCCTCGCCCCCTTCCACTTCTGGACCCCCGACGTCTACCAGGGAAGCCCCACCCCGGTGGTCCTCTTCATGGCCACCTCGGTAAAGGCCGCCGCCTTCGCCGCCCTCCTCCGGGTGGTGGCCCCCGGGACACCCGAGGCCTTGGCCCTCCTCATCGCCCTTTCCGTGGTGGTGGGCAACCTGGCCGCCCTGGCCCAAAGGGAGGCCAAAAGGCTTCTCGCCTATAGCTCCGTGGCCCACGCCGGCTACATGGCCCTGGCCCTCTACACCGGGAACGCCCAGGCCCTGGCTTCTACCTCCTCACCTACGTCCTGGCCACCGGCCTGGCCTTCGCCGTGCTCTCGGAGATCTCCCCCGACCGGGTGCCCTTAGAGGCCTCCGGGGGCTCTTCCACCGGGACCCCCTCCTGGGCCTGGCCCTCTTCCTCGCCGCCCTCTCCCTCCTGGGCCTTCCGCCCCTGGCGGGCTTTTGGGGCAAGTACCTGGTCTTCACCGAGGCTGCCAAGGCGGGCCAGTGGGGGCTTCTGGTCCTGGCCCTGGTCACCAGCGCCGTGAGCGCCTACTACTACCTGGCCCTGGGGCTTTCCGTCTTCGGGCGGGGAGAGGCCGAGGCCAGGCCCCGCCCCCTGGCCCGGGGCGTGGCCCTCCTGGTGCCCTGGCCCTCCTTCTCCTGGGGCTTTTGCCGGGAAGCGTCCTCCCCGCCCTGGCGGCGGGAGGCTGATACCACCCCATGCTGCTTGGGCCAGCATAGGGGCCCCTAGGCAGGCTCCCCGGGCCGGTAGGCCGAGAAAGGGTATGAAGGCCACTGGGAGCCTTCTGGGGCCCCGTTGCGGCTTGCGCCGCAACGGGGTATTTAAGCTGGCCCGCCTCCCCCTTGCCCCGGGAAGGCCCCTGGGCCTAAAGTGGAGGTGCAAACAGTTGGGACATAGCGCACACCTCTTTACCCAAGCGCTCGCACGCCTTCGCATCCTTCCGCCTCACCCGAGCGAGTCCCGTACGATGAAAAGCCCCGGAAGCTATACTCCCTCACAGGAGGCCGTCGGTGGTCAGCGGAGCTACCTCGCGGGGAAGGTCCAGGAAAAGGAAGAAGGAGAAGGCCTTCACCGGGGCCCAGGCCCTCCTCGCCTTCCCTTCTGAAGAAGGCCGGAAAGCCACCCTGGACCTCATGCGCCGCTTCTCTAGTGCGGTGAGGTT
>BBBL01000062.1 GCA_001311545.1 Thermus kawarayensis JCM 12314
CCACCGCCGAGGGGTGGTTGTGGCTCTCGATCTTGAAGGCCACGGCCCACCCTTCGCCCACCCGCACCACGCCGGCGTTCTCCCCCGGGCCCTGGAGGACCGCTTCCCCCTCCTTGGGAAGCTCCTTTAGGAGAGGGCGGGAGTTCTTGTAGGCGCAGTGCTCGCTCCACATGACCTTGAAGAGGAGGAGTTCCACCCTGCCTGGCTCCCGCCCAAGCCGCCTTACCATCTCCCGGTACTCCTCCGGGGGATCCCCATCTCCTTGGCTAGGGCTTCCATCACGTGAGGAGGGAGAGAAGCTCCCGGTGGTCCTTCACCTTGGCCGTGGGCCTCACCTCCCCGTTCACCTCCCTCAGGCCCACGTACTGGACCGCCCAGGGATAGCCCGCCCCGAAGGCCCCCTTGATGTCCGTCTGGGGCAGGTCCCCCACGTGGAGGGCCTCCTCGGGGGCGACCCCCAGGGCCTCCAGGGCCACGCGGAAGGCCTCGGGCTTCGGCTTCACGTGGCCGGTCTCGTCGGAGAAGCTAAAGGCCTGGAAGACGTCCAGGCCCTGCCGCTTGAGGTGCTCCCTGAGAAGGCGGCCCGGGGTCATGCCGGTGTCGGAGACCAGGGCCAGAGGGTACTTCTTGGCGAGCTCCTTCAGGGCCTCCACCCGGGGAGGGGCTCGAGGGGGGCGAGGAGGGAGGTTTCCTCCAGGCGCCTTGCGGTGAGGGCGATGAGGCCCGGGTCGTGGGGGGCGCCGAGGAGGGCGAAGATGCGGGCCACCCGCTCGTAGACCGGCATGTGCTCCCCCGCCTTCCAGGCCTCCTCAAAGGCCAAGGAGGCCTGGCGGTAGGCCTCCCGCACCTCGGCCTCCTCCGCCGGGTGCCCGGCCTCGGAGAGGGCGTCCAAAAGGACCTCGTACCGGGCGGGCATGACCTTTTCCAAAAACGCCTCCCCCTCGGTGAAGAGGGTGCCCCAGAAGTCAAAGGTGATGGCTTTCGGCTTCATCGGACCACCTCCCTGACGAGCCCCAGGAAGAAGGGAAGCCCGTCGGTGTTCCCCAAGACCTCGTCCACGGCCCGTTCGGGTGGGGCATCAGGCCGAGGACGTTCCCCGCTTCGTTCACGATCCCCGCGATGTCGTGGAGGCTCCCGTTGGGGTTGTAGTCGGCCTCCCCCTTTAGGGGCGCATAGCGGAAGACCACGAGGCCTTCCCCTTCCAGGCGCTCCAGGGTCTTGGGGTCGGCGTAGTAGCGTCCCTCGGCGTGGGCGATGGGGAGCCTCAGGACCTGGCCCTTCCGGTAGAGGCGGGTGAAGGGGAGGTCGTCCCGCTCCACCCGCACCCCCACCTCCTTGCAGGTGAAGTGGAGGTTGAGGTTGGCGAGCAAAGCCCCCGGCAGGAGCCCCGCCTCGGTGAGGACCTGGAAGCCGTTGCAGACCCCCACCACGTACCGCCCCTCCCGGGCGAAGCGGCGCACGGCCTCCATCACCGGGCTCTTGGCGGCGAGGGCCCCCGCCCTCAGGTAGTCCCCGTAGCTGAACCCCCCGGGGAGGAAGACCCCGTCAAAGCCCCGGAGGTCCCGCTCCGTGTGCCAGACGAACACCGCCTGGACCCCCGCCTTCTCCAGGGCGAAGCGGGCGTCCTCGTCGCAGTTTGCGCCCGGGAAGCGGACGATGGCCCACCTCATGGGAGCTCCTTGAGGCTTTCCAAGGCGTAGACCTCCATCACCGGGTTGGCGAGGAGCTGGCCGAAGGCCTTGGCCTTCTCCTCGGCCTCGAGGAGGCTTTCCGCCCGGAAGACGATCTCCAGCACCTTCCCCACCCGCACCCCCTCCACCGGGTGGCCGAGGTCCCGAAGCACCCCCTCCACCGCCCGGCCCTGGGGGTCCAGGATCCCGTCCTTGAGCTCAATCAAAAGGGTGGCCTGGTAGCGAGGCATAGGTTACCCTACTGGGGGCCCGAGAGGACCCTCTTCAGCACTTCCTGGTAGGCCTCCTCCACGCCGCCTAGGTCCTTGCGGAAGCGGTCCTTGTCCAAAGGCTCCCCCCTTTCGTCCCAAAGGCGCATGGTGTCGGGGCTGATCTCGTCGGCGAGGAGGATCTCCCCGTCCTCCTTCCCGAACTCCAGCTTGAAGTCCACGAGTTCCAGGCCCCTCTTGGCGAAGAAGGCCTGGAGGAGCTCCCCCACCCGGAGCGTGGTGGCCTTCACCGCACCCAGCTCCTCCTCCGTGGCGAGCTCCAGGGCCAGGACGGCGTTCTCGCAGATCAAGGGGTCCCCCAGGGCGTCGTTTTTGAGGGAGAACTCCAGAAGGGGCATCTTCAGCGGGGTCCCCTCCTTTAGGCCGTAGCGCCGGGCGAAGCTCCCCGCCGCCCTAAAGCGCAGGATCACCTCCAGGGGGAGGATGGCCACCCGCCTCACCCGCATCTCCCGCTCGGAGACCTCCTCCAGGAAGTGGGTCCTCACCCCGTGGGCCTCGAGGTAGCGGAAGAGGGCCGCCGAGACCTTGTTGTTCACCACGCCCTTGCCGGGGATCACCCCCCGCTTCTTCGCGTTGAAGGCCGTGGCCTCGTCCTTGAAGTAGACCCTTAAGGTGTCCGGGCCTTCCCGGTAGAGCACCTTGGCCTTGCCTCGTAAAGCTTTTCCATGCCTCTCCTCAAAGGGGCGCAGGGCCCTTTGCCCTCATTGTAGCGGCAGGAGGCGAAGCCGCGTTTTTTTCGGGGCCGATCACCGCTAGGGCTCCCCGCTGCAAAGCCTCGGAGAAGCGACTTAAGACTTCCAGCACCTGCGGTAGGGCCTCAGGGGGTTCTGTGTAGGGGAGGCGGAGGAGGATCACGCTAGGTCCCTCCTCTCCTGTGAGGGAGAGGAGGTAGCCGAAGTCCAGATCGGCAGTGAGGACCGTATAGCCCCGCTCCCTGGCCCAAGCGAAGAGAACCTCGTCGGGGGCGTTTTCCGGGCCCACATCGCGCCACCAAATGGCTTCGTACCCCGAGGCCTGGAGGGCTTCCCGCCAGCGCGGGGAGAGGTTCATGTCCACCAGGATCTTCACGGGCTCAAAGCGTGCTCTTCTTCCTCTAGCCTCCAAGCGGCGTAGGCCAAGGCTTCCCGAATGTCCTCAGGGGTAAGCTCCGGGTAGTCCCGGAGGAGGTCCTCGGGACGTTCTCCGTGGGCCAGCCGCCGGAGCAAGGCCGCCACCGTGAGGCGCATCCCCCGGATGGTGGCCTTACCGCCGAAGAGGCGAGGATCGTGGGTGATCCGGCTAAAACGGGGCATGTCCTCATTCTAGAGCCCGAACCGGGCGTAGATGGCGTCCACGTGCCGGAGGAAGGGCTTTGGGTCGAAGAGGGCCCTCAGAGCCTCTCCCTTGAGGGGGTTCTCGGGGTCCTCCTCCAGAAGCTCCAGGAAGCCTTTCTCCTCCTCCCAGCTCCTTAGGGCGTTCCGCTGGACGATGGCGTAGGCCCTGTCCCGGGAGAGGCCACGGGCGATGAGGCCGTTCAGGACCTGTTGGGAGTAGACGAGGCCCCGGGTGAGGTCCAGGTTCCTCTTCAGGTTCTTCTCATAGACCACGAGGCCCTTTAGGATCCCCTTGAGCCGCCTCAGGGCGTAGTGGGCCAGGGTGGTGGCGTCGGGGAGGATGACCCTCTCCACCGAGGAATGGGAGATATCCCGCTCGTGCCAGAGGGCGATGTCCTCCAAGGCGGGCCCTAGGTAGCCCCTTAAGAGCCTCGCCACCCCGGTGAGGTTCTCCAGGCCCACGGGGTTTTTCTTGTGGGGCATGCTGGAGCTTCCCGTCTGGCCTTCTTGGAAGGGCTCCTGGACCTCGAGGACCTCCGTGCGCTGGAGGTGCCTTAGCTCCACCGCCACCCGCTCCAGGTTGCCCCCAGGATGGCGAGGGCCGCCATGACCTCGGCGTGCCGGTCCCGGGGGACCACCTGGGTGGAGAGGGGCTCGGGGCGGAGGCCGAGCCTAAAGGCCACGTGGGCCTCCACCTCGGGGGGGACGTGGGCGTAGTTGCCCACGGAGCCCGAGAGCATGGCCACGCCGATGGTGCCCTTCGCCCGCCCAAGCCTCTCCTCGTCCCTTTGGAAGGCGGCGAGGAAGGAGAGGAAGCGGAGGCCGAAGCTCGTGGGCTCGGCGTGGACCCCGTGGGTGCGGGCGATGGCGGGGGTGTGCTTGTGGCGGAGGGCGAGGGCCTTGAGGGCCTCCTCTACCCCCTTTAGCTCCTCCAGGATGAGGTCCAGGGCCTCCACCAGGAGGGCGTTCTGCGCCGTGTCCACCACGTCCGAGCTGGTGAGGCCCAGGTGGAGGTAGCGCCCCACCTCCTCGTCTTCCGTCCACTGGGTGAGGGCCCGGGTGAAGGCCACCAGGTCGTGGCGGGTGGTCTCCTCCAGCTCGGCCACCCTCCGGGCGAAGGCCCCGTCCAGGGGCCTCTTCTCCAGCTTTCCCAAAAGCCTTCCCGAGAGGCCCTTCGGCACCTCCCCCAAGGCCTCCCAGGCCTCGAGGGCGTAGGCCTCCACCAGGGCCCACATCCGGTAGCGGCTCTCCTCCGACCAGAGGCGGGCCATCTCCGGCGTCTGGTAGCGGGCGATCATGCCCTTTAGGGTACCAGGGAACGGGCAGGGGTTGGCCAAGGAAGCCTGGAGGAGGGGCCTAGGTACGCGGCTTTCGCCGCGGTGGGGCCCCCCAAAAAAAAGTCCCCCCCAGCCCCAGCTTGGGCATCCCATGTTGCGAAACCAAAGTGCAGGCGCTTAGGTGGGGGTGTATACTTGAGATGGCGGGATGTTTTCCCCCACTAGGGGCAGCAGGCCATGAAGACCCTGGGCGAGATCCGGCGCATCCTGGCCCGACACAAGCCGGAGCTTCGGGCACGCTTCGGCGTGGGGGAGCTGGCCATTTTCGGCTCCTACGCCCGGGGGGAGGCCACTCCCTTAAGCGACGTGGACATCCTGGTAGCGCTAGAACGCCCCCTAGGGTGGGAGATCGTGGACCTACGCGATTACCTGGAAGCCTTACTGGGGCTTCCGGTGGACCTGCTCACTGCGGGGGCCTTACGGCGTAAGCCGCACTTGTGGCAGGTGGTGCAAGAGGACTTGGTCTATGTCTAGGCGGGACGCGCGCCTCCTTCTCCGAGATATATTGGAAAGCTTAGAAAAGATTGAGCGCTACACCGCCGGGCTAACCCCGGAACGCTTCGCCCAGGATGACCGCACCGTGGACGCCGTGGTCCGTAACCTAGAAGTCATCGGCGAAGCGGCCCGGCAAATCCCCCTGGAGATTCGGGAGCGCTACCCGGAGGTTCCGTGGCGGCGGGTGATCGGCCTGCGCAACGTTGTGGTGCACGAGTATTTTGCCGTGGACGTGGAAATCCTTTGGACCGTGGTCCGGCAGAGCTTGCCGGATCTAAAGGAGGCGCTACGGCGGATGA
Source organism: Thermus kawarayensis JCM 12314 (assembly GCA_001311545.1). Next base: position 5,405 of record BBBL01000062.1, read on the forward strand.
TGGCGGAGCTAGGGGGAGGGTAGCCTCAGCCGGGTAAGGCGAGGGCGAAGGTTCCCCGAAAGCCCTCCCCCTCCCGCTCCAGGGGAAGGAGGAGGTCCGCCCGGAAGAGGCCGTCTTGGCGGTTGTTCACCCGGGGCATCCCCCTTTCCCAGTAGGGCGGGAGGGCGTAGACCTGGCGCTGGACTTCCTCGGAGAAGAAGAGCTGGGTGGCGAAAACCCGATTTTCTGCCTCCACCCGCAGGTGGAGGTGGGGGGTGCGGCTTGGGTACCACCCGGGGAAGAGGGTGAGGAAGGCCACCCTTCCCTCCCCGTCCGTGCGCCGGAAGCCCCGGCAGAAGACCCCGGGGGCATTCACCCCCGAGTAGCGGCCCAGCGTCCGTGTGCCAGAGGTCCACCCGCGCCCCCTTTAGGGGCCTGCAGGCCCGGTCCTGCACCCGGAGAAGGAGGCGCAAAGGCACCCCGGGAAGCCCCTCCCTCAAATCCTCCGCTCGGGGACCTCCCTGAGGTAGTAGGGGCCTTGGGTGAGGGCCGGGGTGGGGGCGCAGGTCCCTTGTCCCCGGGCCAGGGGGAGGAGGAAAATCCCTAGAAAGGCACGCCGTCTCATTTGCGCCTCAAGAGGAGCTCCACCTCCAGCCGGATGCGGTTTTCCACGCTGAGGAGGATGGGCACCCGGGGCTGGGCGAGCCGGAACTTCTCAAAGGGGAACTCCGTTTTCAAAAAGACCCGCACCTCCTGGCCCAGAAACTCGGCCTCTCCCTCCCAGACCACCTCCTCCGTGGCCTCCCGGAGGGTGAGGTCCCCCACCACCTGGATGGGCACCTTGCCCCGTTGCGGCAAGGGGTTGGGAAGGCCCTTGACCTCCTTGGGGCGGAAGGTGGCGAAGGGGAAGCGGTCGGTCTGCAAGGTGTTCTGGCGCAGGTAGTTGTCCCGCCGGGCCTGGTCGCTTCTGAGCTCCCTCAGGTCCACCGCAAACTCCCCGCCCACCCGCCTGCCTTGGAGCCGGACCTCCCCCCGCACTGCCTTGGTGGTGCCCACGGCGTCAGCGAGGCCCACCTGCAGAAGCTCCTCCCGCACCCGGTAGCGGGCCTCCCCCGAGACCACCTCAAAGGTCTGGGCCAGGGCCGATAGGGCGAAGATCGCCGCCGCGAAGAGCCATCCTCTCATCTTCCACCTCCCTTTGCGCTATGACCAGCATAGCGAAGGGGCATTAGGCCCGGGTTAGAAGCGGTATAGACTAAGGCCATGGTCCGGGCCCTGACCTTTGACGTGGGCAACACCCTGATCCTGGCAAGCCCGCGCTTCTGGCTGCTGCCCTTCCTGGAGGAGCGGGGGCTTAAGCCCCGGCTGGACCCCAGGCGGGCGGCCCTCGAGGCCTTCCGCTTCTACGAGGACCACCACCTCTTGGCCCGGGACCTGGAAGGGGCCCTCGGGCTTTGGCGGGAGTTCCACCGGAGGCTTTTTGTGGGGATGGGCCTCGAGGACCACGCCGAGGCCCTCTCCCAAGAGCTTGTGGCCCACTGGCGAGACCCCCGTTTCTGGCCCCTCGCCCCGGGGGCGGAGGAGACCCTGAAGGCCCTGAAGGCGAAGGGGTACCCCCTGGCCGTGGTCTCCAACTGGGACGCTACCTTGCCCGAGATTCTGGAGGTGGTGGGCCTGAGGCGGTACTTTGACCACCTGGCGGTAAGCGCCCTCTCCGGCTACGCCAAGCCCGACCCCAGGCTCTTCCAGGAGGCCCTCTTGGCCCTCGGGGCCTCCCCGGAGGAGGCGGTGCACGTGGGGGACTCGGAGGCGGACCTCTTGGGGGCGGAGGCCGTGGGGATGAAGGCCCTCCTCTTTGACCCCTTGGGGGAAAACCCCAAGGCCCTTTCCCGCCTCCAGGCGGTGCTAGACTTTCTGCCATGAGCGTCCGGGAGGCCATCTGGGGGGAGAAGGCCGGGGCCATTGAGGAAGCCCTCAAGGAGGTGGACGGGGACCTTTTCCGCTACATCCGGGACTTCGCCTACGAGGAGGTGCTGGCCAGGCCGGGTCTGGACCTGAAGACGCGGGAGCTTCTCGCCATCACCGCTTTGATCGCCTTGGGAAGCCCCAAGGAGCTCGCCACCCACCTGGAAGGTGCCTTGAGGGTGGGGGCCACGGAAAGGGAGGTGCGGGAGGCCATCCTGCAGTCCGCCCTCTTCCTCGGCTTCCCCCGGGCCCTGGCCGCCATGAAGCTCTTCCAGAAGGTGCTCAAGGGCCGTGGTGCTCCTCACGAGGGGAAAGGATAGGGCGCTTCTTGAGAGGCTCGCCGCCCTGGGCCTTAAGGCCGTGGAGGTGGCCCTTTTGGAGCAGGTGGACCTCCCGGGGCTTGCCCTCCTGCCCGAGAGGCTTAGGGAGGGCTGGGACTTCGTGGCCGTGACCTCCAAGGAGGGGGCGAAAAGGCTCCTCCTTGCCTGGGAGGAGGCGGGGCGCCCCTCCCTCCGGGTGGCGGCGGTGGGGGAGGGCACGGGGAAGGTCTTGGCAGAAGGGGGGCCTTTTCCCCGCCTTCGTGCCGGAAAGGGCCACGGCCTGGGACCTGGCCCAGGCTTCCCCGAGGCAAGGAGGGTCCTCTTCGTGGCCGGGGACCTGGCAGGGCGGGACCTGGAGGAGGGGCTTAGGGCGCGGGGGTGGAGGTGGTGCG
>BBBL01000063.1 GCA_001311545.1 Thermus kawarayensis JCM 12314
CGGGTGGAAGAGGCCGGGGTGGCGAGCGCCGAGGCCGTGCGCCACCACCCGGAGCGCCTGGCCGCCCTTTCCCCGGAGGCGGGAAAGGCCCACCGGGAACTCAAGACCTTCCTCATGGAGAGGCTCTACCGCCACCCCGAGGTCCTGAGGGAAAGGCGCAAGGCGGAAACCGTCCTGGAGGAGCTCTTCCGCACCTACACCCGCGACCCCAGGCTCCTCCCCAAAGGGGTGCAGGGGCGGCTTGGGGAAGAGGGGCTGGAGCGGGCGGTGTGCGACTACCTGGCGGGGATGACCGACCGCTACGCCCTGGAGGCCTACCGTAAGCTCTTTCCCTAAGGGCCCGGGCCCGGGGGTAAAATGGTGCGGTGAAAACCCTGGACTGGAGTACCCTTTTCGGCCAGCGGGCGGAGCGCCTCCAGGCCTCCACCATCCGCGAGCTCCTCAAGCTCACCCAGCGCCCCGGGGTCTTGAGCTTCGCCGGCGGGCTGCCCGCCCCGGAGCTTTTCCCCAGGGAGGAGGCGGCGGAGCTTGCGGCCAGGATCCTAAGGGAAAAGGGGCACGTGGCCCTGCAGTACGGCCCCACCGAGGGCTACTTCCCCTTGCGGGCCTTCGTGGCGGAATGGCTTGGGGTGGCCCCGGAGGAGGTCCTCATCACCACGGGAAGCCAGCAGGCCCTGGACCTGGTGGGCAAGGTCTTTCTGGACGAGGGAAGCCCCCTCCTCCTGGAGGCCCCCAGCTACCTGGGGGCCATCCAGGCCTTCCGGGCCTACGGCCCCCGCTTCCTCACCGTGCCCGCCGGGGAGGAGGGGCCGGACCTCCCGGCCCTGGAGGAGGCCCTCAAGCGGGAACGCCCCCGCTTCCTCTACCTCATCCCCTCCTTCCAGAACCCCACGGGGGGCCTCATGCCCCTCCGGGCTCGGGAAAGGCTTTTGGGGATGGTCATGGAACGGGGCCTCGTGGTGGTGGAAGACGACGCTATAGGGAGCTCTACTTCGGCGAAGCCGCCTCAAAAGCCTCTTTGAGCTCGCCCGGGAGGCAGGGTATCCCGGGGTCATCTACCTGGGAAGCTTCTCCAAAATCCTCGCCCCAGGGCTTCGCGTGGCCTTCGCCGTGGGCCCCCTCGAGGCCCTGCAGAAGCTCGTCCAGGCCAAACAGGGGGCCGACCTGCACACCCCCGTCCTCAACCAGATCCTGGTCCACGAGCTCCTGAAGGAAGGCTTGGCCGGGCGCCTGGAGCGCGTCCGCCGGGTCTACCGGGAGAAGGCGGAGGCCATGCTCCAGGCCCTGGACCGGGAGATGCCCCAAGGGGTGCGCTACACCAGGCCCAAGGGGGGATGTTTGTCTGGATGGAGCTTCCCAAAGGGGTTTCCGCCGAGGCCCTCTTCCAAAGGGCCATGGCCGAGAACGTGGCCTTCGTGCCCGGGGGGCCCTTCTTCGCGAATGGAGGCGGGGAGAACACCCTGAGGCTCTCCTACGCCACCCTGGACCGGGAGGGAATCGGGGAGGGCGTGCGCCGCCTGGGGCGGGCGCTAAAGGGGCTTTTGGCCGCGGTCTAGCCCCCTAACCCGCTCCCGAGCCCCGGTCCTTTCCCCGGAGCGGGGTGTTGCGGTATAGTTTCTCGTAATGGGCGGGAACGAAACTCTGGCCACAGTCGTGAGGGAGATCACCCATAAGCTAAAAAAACTGGAGTGGCCTAAAGGAGGCACAAACAGCTCAAGCCATAATCTTGCGGGTTCTCCAAGCCCTCGGCTGGAATATATGGGATCCCTACGAAGTGGTTCCCCAAGACACGGGGAATAAAAACTACCGGCCGGATTTTCTACTCTGCGCAAGGGAGAACGAGCCCGTTTTGGTTTTAGAGGTCAAAGCTCTAGATAAGGCGCCCACTGAGGAAGACCGCACGCAAGTGGTGAACTACGCCAACAGCCAAGGCATCCGTTGGTCCATACTGACCACGGGGAAGCTGTGGGAGTTTTTTGACAACAACGTTCAAGCCAAGGCATCGGAGAAACGCGTCCTTTACTTCCAACTAGACAACCTCCACGCCGCCAGGTACTTAGAGCGCCTTCTTTCCAGGTCCTTCTGGGAAGAGGAAAATGCTTCTTTGAAACTTGAAAATATCGCTAAGGAGATCCAAAAAGAGATCGAAACCCAACAAGACCTCACCGAAATCACTACAAAACTCTCCAAAGCTCTTGAAGAAGGATATGAGCGCAGCGAAAAAGGTCTTCGAAAAGCCATAGAAAAAGAACTTTCCGCCAATGAGCAGGAGCTTGCGAAGAGGCATTTTGAGGAGCTTGCACAAAAATTGTTAGACCAAGATTTCGTGGGGTCAATCCAGGATTTTGCAGAAAAAGTGCAAGAAGTCTTAAAAAGCATCCACAATCCCACAGCCTCCCACTTGACCGTTGAGGTGAAGGGGGAAAAGTTCTCTATAAAAAGCTGGCGCGAGCTCTACTGGGCCTTGGTAGAAACCGCCATACGCCTGGATAAAGGGGACGTGATAGAAAAGCTCCGGAAAAAGGGAGACATGGCACCCACGCCCTCCCGAGAGAAAAAAAAGCGGAGAGCCCTACGACAACAACGCATTCAAAGCGCTAAGCTCTGGGGAGTATTTGTTTGTTCGTCGCTCAACTAAAATTATTCTCAGAAAACTTAAGGAACTTTTATATGACCTAAAGATACCGTCCTTCTCTTTGCACGTGGAAAGTGAAGGAAAGGGTTTCAAGCTCCCCTAGCCCCCTCACCTCCAACACCTCCCCGGGCACCTCCCGGGCGAAGCGCTCCCGGGCCAGGGCGGCGTAGCCCGGCACGAGCTCCACCCCCAAGGCCCGCCTTCCCCACCGGGCGGCGGCGATGAGGGTGGTCCCGGTCCCGGCGAAGGGGTCTAAGACCACGTCCCCCACGAAGCTGAACATGCGCACCAAACGCTCGGCCAGCTCCAGAGGAAAGGGGGCCGGATGGCTCTTGGTGCTCTCCCCGGGGATGTCGTCCCAGATCTGCCGGAAAAAGCGGTGGAAGTCCTCCTTGGGAAGGCGGCTCTTCTCCCGCTGCTCGGGGGTGGGCTTGCGGTAGCCCCCGGGCTTACGTTGCATCAGAACGTACTCCACCTCGGTCTTGATGATGGCCCCGGGCTCGTAGGGCTTGCCCAGGAAGACCCCCCTCCCCTCCACCTCGAGGCTGGCGTTGGTCTTCTTGTGCCAGAGGATGGGGTTCAGGTTGTCAAACCCCAGCTTGCGGCACCGGACCTGGATGTCGGCGTGCAGGGGAAAGACCAGGTGCCGCCCGAAGCGCCTCCGGGCCACGGCCACGTCCCCCACCACGACCACGAGCCTTCCGCCCGGGACCAGGAGGCGAAAGACTTCCCGCCACACCCGGTCCAGCTCGTCCAGGAAGGCTCATAGTCCTCTATGTGCCCCAGCTGGCCCGGGACCGCCTCGTAGCGCTTCAGGGTCCAGTAGGGCGGGGAGGTCACCACCAGGTGGACCGAGGCCTCGGGGAAGGAGGCCAGCACCTCCCGGGCGTCCCCCACGTGGAGGACGTAGGAAGCCCCCGAGGACGGGCCACGGGCTTCGCCCGCGCCTTGCGCCGGAGGAACCGGAGCGTGCCTCATTAGGAGCGATTATACGGGGTCTTCCGCCAACGCAATCCCTTGAGGCCACTCCCCCCCGAGGCGCGCCAGGCCGCCACCATGTCCCGGGGCACCGGGGCCAGGAACTCCAGGATGCGCCCCGTGCGGGGGTGGGGAAGGCGGAGCTCGTAGGCGTGCAGGGCCTGCCGGGAAATGTGGGGGCTTTTCCGTCCGTAGACCTCGTCCCCCAGGATGGGAGCCCCGAGGTGCTTGAGGTGCACCCGGATCTGGTGGGTGCGCCCCGTGTGGGGCCTCGCCTCCACCAGGGCGTAGGGGCCGGAGACCCCGAGGAGGGCAAAGTCCGTTTCGGCGTAGCGCGGGGCGATGCCCCCACGTGCATCTTGTGGCGCTCCACGGGGTGGCGGCCAATGGGGGCGATGAGGGTGCCCTCCCTGGGATGGCCCTCGGTGAGGGCCAGGTAGCGCTTCATCACCAGGCGGTCGCGGAAGGCCTGGGAGAGGGCCTCGAGGGCCCCCCCGTGCTTGGCCACCACCAGCACCCCGCTCGTGTCCTTGTCCAGGCGGTGGACGATGCCAGGGCGCAGGAGCTCGGGGCTCCGCCCGTGACCAAGGCCTCCTCCAAGGGGAAGTAGCGGCCCAAAAGAGCGTTCACCACCGTGCCGGTGTAGACCCCGGGGGCAGGGTGGGTGAGGAGGCCCGGGGGCTTGTTGAGGACCAGCATGTCCTCGTCCTCGTAGAGGACGGCCAAAGGCAGGTCCTCCGGCACCACCCAGGGCCTTTCCTCGGGAGGGGCTACCACCACCTCCTCCCCCTTGAGGCGGTAGGCGGGCTTGGAGACCACCCTCTCCCCCACCCGCACCCGGCCCTGGGCGATCCAAGCCTGGGCCCGGGCCCGGCTCACCCCTAAGGCCTCGGCCACGGCCTGGTCCAGGCGAAGACCCTCCTTGCGGAAGCGCACCACGCCTCCCATGATACGCACCCCCGCGCGGGCCAGGCCACCCGCAACCCCCGGCCCGGCGCACGGGGAAGCCCTACATGAACCGCTTCCTGCGCTTGTAGGCCTTGACCTCCTTGAAGCTTTTCCGTCCCCCTCCCTTGGCCACCCCCAGGTAAAACTCCTGCACGTCGGGGTTTTCCAGGAGGCTGTCCCGGTCCCCCTCCAGGACGATGCGCCCCGTCTCCATGATGTAGCCGTAGTGGGCCACGGAGAGGGCCATCCGGGCGTTCTGCTCCACCACCAGGACCGTGACCCCCTCCTCGGCGTTCACCCGGGCCACGATGTCAAAGATCTCCCGCACCAGAAGGGGGGCGAGGCCCAGGGAAGGCTCGTCCAGGAGGAGAAGCCGGGGCCTGGCGAGGAGGGCCCGCCCGATGGCGATCATCTGCTGCTCCCCGCCCGAGCAGTACCCCGCGAGCCGGTGCCTGAGGTCGGCCAGACGGGGGAAGTAGTGGTAGATGCGCTCCAGCTCCTCCTTAAGGTGCCGGCTCCCCTGGGTCAGGGTCCCCACCTTGAGGTTTTCCTCCACCGTGAGGTGCTTGAAGACCCTCCGGCCCTCCAGCACCTGCACGATGCCCTGCTTCACGATCTCCTCGGGGGGGCGGTTTTGGATGGGCTTTCCCTGGTAGAGGATCTCCCCCCGCACCACCTCCCCGTCCTCGGGGATGAGGAGGCCGGAGATGGCCCGAAGGGTGGTGGTCTTCCCCGCCCCGTTGGGGCCTAGGAGGGCGGTGATCCTCCTTCGGGGACCTTGAGGGAGACCCCGCGGAGCACCTGGATGATGTCGTGGTAGACCACCTCAATGTTGTTGACCAAAAGGAGGACGGGGCCGAGGTCCTCCGGGCGGGTGGGGTTCAGGGTGTCCATGGCGCCTAGGAAGGGGGCCCGGGATGCCCCGGGCCCCGGGAAGAGGGCTACTTGCCGTAGTGCACCTTGCGGAAGAGGGCCGAGGTGAAGGGCTCGGTGACGGGCACGAAGCGGCCCTCCTTGGCCTCGAGGATCCGGAGGCCCTCGGCCCCCGTGTGCTCGCTCTTGGTGAAGTCAATCTCAATACCCTGCTTGGTGGAGACGGCGAAGCCCGGCTTGAAGGCGTTAGGCCCGTTCATGCCCACGAGGGCCTGGTAGACCGTCTCGTTGCTGACCCGCTTGAAGCGCTCCTGGGCCCGGCGGACGGCCTCCACGGCGATGGCCGCCGCCAGCATCCCGTTGGTGTAGTTGGTGCTCTCGGCGATGGCCTGGGGACGGCCGTACTTCTGGGCCAGCTCCTTCTGCAGGCGGATGCCCGGGGCCTCCTCGTGGTACATGTAGAAGCTGGTGGCCCAGAGGAAGCCCTCCGCCGCATCCCCGGCCAGCTTGATGAGGTCGGGGCCACCCGTGTAGTGGGCTCCCAGCTGCCGCATCTTCTTGTCCAAGCCCAGGCGCTTGGCGTCCTTAAGGATGTTGGCCACGGGACCCGCCACGTTCTGGTGGATGATGTACTCCACCCCCGCCTGCTCAAAGCGCTTGAGAAGAGCGGTGTTGTCCAGGTTGCCCGAGCCCACCTCCTGCACGTCCACGATCTGCAGGCCAAGCAGCTGGGCGGCCTTCCTGGCGTCCGCCACGGGGGCCCGGCCAAAGGGAGAGGGGTGCACCACCAGGGCCACCCTGGCCCCCTTCTTCTGCTTGGCGATGTACTCCAGAAGGGCCACCACCTGCTCGGAGTAGGTGGAGGTGGGGATAAAGAAGTAATCGTTGTTGGGGGGGTCAATGAGCTCCACGTGCATGGAAGCAGGGATGGTGGGGATCTTGAGCTCCTGGATCAGGGCCTTGAGCTGCAGGTTGGCCCCGGTGGCGTAGGAGAGGAAAAGGGGGATCTTGAAGCGGTCCACCGCCTCCTCAAAGAAGCGCTGGGTGTTGGCGTTGTTGTACTGGTCGTCCCGCACCACGCAGTTGAAGACCACCCCCGGCACCAGCTTCCGCTCGTTGGCGTACTTGCAGTAGTCCTCCACCGCCGCCCCATAAGGGGCCCCGGCGTCCGAGGTGGGCCCGGTGATGGCCCCCGACCAGAAGAGGGTCACCTGCTGCTGGCCCATGGCCAACCCTAAGACCGCCGCTACGCCTACCAGTGTCCTCCTCATGCGCTTCCCTCCCTTCGCTAACCCCGTGCGGGGGGTTGCCTAGTACTTGAAAGGCCAGGTGCGGAAGTAGCTTCGCACCAAACGCCACCAGTTGTAAAGCCCCCGGGGCTCAAACACCAGGAAAAGGACGATCACCAACCGAAGGCGAAGGGCCTTAGGGCGCTCGCCACGTCCACCCCGGCCACGCTGAAGCCCAAGGCCTTGATGAGGTTGGAAAGGGCCTCCATGTTCACGTCCAAAAGCTCCAGAAAAGCAGGCCCCAGAAAGCTTCCCACCAGGGTACCGAGGCCCCCCACGATGGCCATGGCCAGGAGCTTGATGGAGATGGCGAAGGTGTAGTCCTCTATGACCACCGCCCGGGAAAGGTAAGCGTAGAGCACCCCCGCCACCCCGGCGTAGAAGGCCCCCAGGGCGAAGGCAAAGAGCTTGGTGCGGCCCGGTCCATGCCCATGGCGTCCGCCGCCCGGTCGTTGTCCCGTACGGCCACCAGGGCCCTCCCGTATTTGGTGCGCAAAAGGTTGCGCCAGAAGAGGGCGAGTAAGACCAACACAGCGAGGCTCACGTAGTACCAGAAGTGGAAGTGGTTGCGAAAGCCCGCCTCGTAGCCCCAAAGGCTCGCCCGGGGCATGTCCATGGCCCCGCCCTGCCGGAGAAGGGGCGTGTGCCCCACCGCCCACTCGAAGACCACCTGAAAGGCCAGGGTGGCCATGGCCAGGTAGAGGTGCTTCACCCTCAGGCTCGGGATGCCCACCAGGAAGCCGAAGAGGGCCGCCACCAGGCCCCCTAGGGGAATCACCAGCCAAAAGGGCAGGCCCTGGGGAGCGAGAAGGGCCGCAGTGTAGGCCCCCACCCCCATGAAGCCGCCTGGCCGATGTTGATGAGCCCAGCGTATCCGGTGGTGATGTTGAGGCCCAGGACCGCCACGCTGTACACCAGGATGAGGTCCAGGATAAACACCTGGGTGCGGGAAAGGAACTGGGGGAGGAGCAGGAGAAAGGCCAGGAAGAAGAGCAAGGAGACCAGCTCCCGATGGGTGGCGAAGAGGCTGGTGTCCTGCCGGTAGCTGGTGCGGTAGTTGCCGGTCTGCGCCCAAGGGTTCCTCATACGCGCTCAATCTCCTCCGTGCCGAAAAGACCATGGGGCTTAAACCAAAGGACCAACAGGAGGACCAGGAAGGGGAAGACGTCCCGGGTGCCCCCGCCGGGCACAAAGGGGTCCAGGTAGCCCGCCGCCAGGTTTTCCAAAACGCCCATCAGGATGCCCGCCGCCACCGCCCCGGGGATGGAGTCCAACCCCCCCAGGATGACCACGGGGAAGACCCGAAGGCCGATGTGCACCAGCC
>BBBL01000064.1 GCA_001311545.1 Thermus kawarayensis JCM 12314
CTTCGCTCTCCTTTCAAGCAAGGGGCGGGCCCAGAGGGCCCACCCGCAAAGGATCTACTGGCCCTTGATGAGCTTCTCCTGCACCTGCTTGGGGACCTCCTGGTAGTGGTCAAAGAACATGACGAAGGAGCCCCGTCCCTGGGTCTTGGAGCGCAGGTCGGTGGCGTAACCGAACATCTCCGCCAGGGGCACAAAGGCCCGGATCACCTGGGCGTTGCCCCGGGGCTCCATGCCCAGGATCTGGCCCCGGCGGGCGTTCAGGTCGCCGATGACGTCGCCCATGTACTCCTCGGGGGTGGTGACCTCCACCCGCATGATGGGCTCGAGGATGACCGGGTCCCCCTTCTGCACCGCCTCCTTGATGGCCATGGAGCCGGCGATCTTGAAGGCCATCTCCGAGGAGTCCACCTCGTGGTAGGAGCCGTCGTAGAGGGTGACCTTCACGTCCACCACGGGGAAGCCGATAAGGGGCCCGGACTGCATGGCCTCCTCAATGCCCTTCTGCACCGCGGGGATGTACTCCTTGGGGATCACCCCGCCCACGATGGCGTTCACGAACTCAAAGCCCGAGCCGCGGGGCAGGGGCTCGGCCTTGATCTTCACGTGGCCGTACTGGCCGCGGCCGCCGGTCTGGCGGATGAACTTGCCCTCCACGTCCACCGGCTTAGTGATGGTCTCCCGGTAGGCCACCTGGGGCTTGCCCACGTTGGCGTCCACCTTGAACTCCCGCTTCAGCCGGTCCACGATGATCTCCAGGTGGAGTTCGCCCATCCCACTGATGATGGTCTGGCCGGTCTCGGGGTGGGTGGAGACGCGGAAGGTGGGGTCCTCCTCCGCCAGGCGGGAGAGGGCCTGGGAGAGCTTGTCCTGGTCGGCCTTGGTCTTGGGCTCAATGGCCACGTCAATGACGGGCTCGGGCACCTCAATGGACTCGAGGATCACCCGGGGCGCATCCTCGCCCACCAGGGTGTCCCCGGTGATGGTTTCCTTAAGGCCCACTACCGCCCCAAGATCGCCCGCCCTAAGCTCCTCCACCTCCTCGCGGTGGTTGGCGTGCATGCGGAGAAGCCGGGCCACCCGCTCCTTGCGGCCCTTGGTGGTGTTGTAGACGTAGGACCCCGAGGTGATGGTCCCGGAGTAGACGCGGATGAAGGTCAGGCGGCCCACGTAGGGGTCGGCCATGATCTTGAAGGCCAGGGCCGCCAAGGGACCTTCGGGGTCGGGGTGGATCTCCACCGTTTCCCCTTCGGGGGTGGTGCCGCGGATGGGGGGGATGTCCAGGGGGGAGGGCAGGTAGTCCACCACGGCGTCCAGGAGGAGCTGAACCCCCTTATTTTTGAGAGCAGATCCCAGGAACACAGGGTGATCTGGATGCCGATGGTGCCCTTGCGGATGGCGGCCACCAGCTCTTCCTCGGTGGGCTCCTCGCCCTCGAGGTATTTGAGCATTACGTTCTCGTCAAAATCGGCGGCCGCCTCAATGAGCTTCTCGTGGTACTCCCGGGCCTGCTCCTGGTACTCCTCGGGGATGGGGATCTCCCGGATGTCCGTGCCCAGGTCGTTGCCGTAGGTATAGGCCTTCATCCGGAGGACATCTATGATCCCCGAGAAGGTATCCTCCGGCCGATGGGGAGTTGCATCACCACGGGCCTGGCCCCCAGGCGCTCCTGCATGGTGCGGATCACCAGCCAAAGGTCCGCCCCGGTCTTGTCCATCTTGTTGGCGAAGGCGATGCGGGGAACCTTGTACTTCTCCGCCTGGCGCCAGACGGTCTCGGACTGGGGCTCCACCCCCTGGCTGGAGTCAAAGACCACGATGGCCCCGTCCAACACCCGCATGGAGCGCTCCACCTCAATGGTGAAGTCCACGTGGCCCGGGGTATCGATGATGTTGATGCGGTGGTCCTTCCAGAAGCAGGTGGTCACGGCGGCGGTGATGGTGATGCCCCGCTCCCTCTCCTGCTCCATGAAGTCCATGGTGGCCGCACCCTCATGCACCTCGCCGATCTTGTGAATCTTGCCGGTGTAGTAGAGGATGCGCTCGGTGGTGGTGGTCTTGCCGGCGTCAATGTGGGCGGCGATGCCGATGTTGCGGAGCCTTTTTAGGTCGTACTCTACCTTAACCGCCATGGCTTACCACCGGTAGTGAGCGTAGGCGCGGTTGGCCTCGGCCATGCGCTCCACGTCCTCTTTCTTCTTGACCGCCCCGCCCTTGCCCTCCGCGGCGTCCATGAGCTCGTGGGCGATGCGCATCGCCGCCCCGCGCTCGGAGCGGGCGTTGGCCGCCTGCACCAGCCAGCGGAGGGCCAAAGACTGCTGCCTGCGGGGGGAAACCTCCATGGGCACCTGGTAGTTGGCCCCACCCACGCGACGGGAGCGGACCTCCATCCTGGGCTTCACGTTCTCCACCGCCTGTTTGAAGACCTTGAGGGGCTCCTGGCCGGTCTTCTCCTGGATGATGCGGCAGGCATCGTAGAAGATGCGGGCGGCGAGGTTCTTCTTCCCGTCCCGCATGATCTTGTTGATGAAGGCCGACACCACCACGTCCCCGTAGACCAGGTCGGGGTGGAGCTGGCGTACCTCTGCTCTTCTTCTCCGCATACCCTCACCTACTTCTTCTTCGCGGGGGCCGCGCCCTTGGCCTCCTTGGGCTTCTTCGTCCCGTACTTGGAGCGGCTCTTCTTGCGGTCCTTCACCCCCTGGGTGTCGTAGACCCCTCGGACGATGTGGTAACGCACCCCCGGGAGGTCCTTCACACGGCCACCCCGGATGAGGACCACGGAGTGCTCCTGGAGGTTGTGCCCCTCGCCGGGGATGTAGGCGGTGACCTCGTAGCCGGAGGTGAGGCGCACCTTGGCCACCTTGCGAAGCGCCGAGTTGGGCTTCTTGGGGGTCACGGTGCGCACCACGGTGCACACCCCCCGCGGAAGGGGGAACCCTTCAAGGCCGGAACCTTGCTCTTCTTCTGGACCTTCTCGCGGCCCCTTCGTACGAGCTGATTGATCGTCGGCAGTGCCACCACTCCCTTCTTCTTGGACTTGCCCCCGTGTTCTCAAGATCCGCCCGGGGAAGGATCCTTCCCCGTTTTGCCCACACAGGGCACCGCCCTCAGGACCAGGGGCTGGCCCTGAGGGCCCTCAACTTGCTTAGTCTACAGGCCCAGGCTCCTTTTGGCAAGCCATCGAGTGCTGGCTGAGCTGGCGGAGGGTAAAAGAGGAGGGCGAAAGTGATTAGAGCTCAGGGGCGCCCGAAGGCCATGCCCCAAGGCGGGGGCACTTAGCTCAAAAGCAACCCCCCGCCTCACTTCGGCGGGGGTTTCGCGTCCTGGAGCCGGTGGCCGGATTTGAACCGGCGGCCTACCGCTTACGAGGCGGTTGCTCTACCGCTGAGCTACACCGGCCCGCCCTCCCGAGTTTAGGACAGGGACTCCCGTTTGACAATCGCCTTGACAAGGCGCGGGCTTTTGCTAAACTGAAGCTTGCGCCTAGGGCGCGGCCTGCCGGGATGGTGGAACTGGTAGACACGCCATCTTGAGGGGGTGGTGCCCGCAAGGGCGTGCGGGTTCAAGTCCCGCTCCCGGCACCAAAGGGCCCTTCGGGGCCTTTTTTTTATGCGCCTCCTTCTCGCCCGCGCCTTGCAGAGCCTCGAGGACACCCGCCCTGGCCCGGGAGGTCCTCCCCCTTCTGCCCCGGGGAGCGGTGGTGGCCCTGGAGGGGCCCCTGGGGGCGGGCAAGACCACCCTGGTCCGCTTCCTGGCGGAGGCCATGGGCTTCCGAGGCCGGGTCACCAGCCACCTACACCCTCATCCACACCTATCCCACCCCGGAAGGCCCCCTGGTCCACGCCGACCTCTACCGCTTGCCCAACCCGGGGGAGCTTCTCCCCCAGCTCCTGGCCGCCGGGGAGGAGGCCCGCCTTACCCTGGTGGAGTGGGGGGACCCTAAGGCCCTGGAGGCCGGGTTCCTCCTCCGCCTCACCCCCCAAGGGGAGGCCCGGAAGGCCGAGCTATGGGAGCTCGGCCCCGGCCAGCAAGAGGGCGTCTAAAAGGGCTTCCCGCCCCGCCCTCCCGGCGAAGAGGGCCACCACCTCCCCCTCCCCGTTCACCACGAAGGTCCAGGGCTGGCCTGTCACCCTGAAGCGATTGGCCACCTCGTGGGGTTTGTCCCGGTCGGAGGCCAGGAGGGGGATGAAGCGGGGGTAGGCTTTCATGTAGTTCAGGACCACTTCCTTGGTGTCCTTAGGCTCCCGGCTGATGACGTAAAAAGGGACCTTGGTTTCCTCGGCGACCTTGTGCAACCCGGGAAACTCCGCCCGGCACACGGGGCACCAGCTGGCCCAGAAAACGATGACGGCGGGCTTTTTCATGGTCTTGGGGGTGACGAGGTTTCCCGCGGGGTCCACAAGGGCGAAGTCCGGCAAGCGCTCCCCCAGCCCACCGCAAAGGCCAGTCCCAGGAGGAGCCCAAGCCCCCAAACCTTGAGCTTCGCCATAACCCCATTCTCCACCCCGTCCCACCAGGGTATGTAAACCCTCTCACCTTGGCCGCCGAAGGCGCTTGAGGTCGTGGTCCGGCCAGATGCCGTCCGCCACCAGGTGGAGCCATTGGGAAAGATAGTAGCCGAGGAGGCCAAAGCCCAGGGCCTCGAGCTTAAGGAGGGAGGCCTCAGCCTCACCTCCGCCCCCAGGAAGCCCAAGACCCCCTGGGCGAGAAAGCCCACCAGGCCCAGAAGGCCCACCAGATACCCCAGCCGGGTCAAGGGGCCTAGCACCCAGGTGTGGGAAAGCCCCCGGTGGCGGAAGAGCCAGCCATAAGGCCGCCAAAGGACGCCAAGGAGACCCCAGCGCCGCCTAGAACGCACCTCCTTCTCCGCCAGGTCCAGGTCCGGGGAAAGGAGGAAGGTGCCCGCCAGGTAGGCCAGGGCGAAGGCCAGGGCCTCCGGCCTCTCCGGGGAGCCCCCTGAGGCCAGGTAGGCCAGGCTTCCCAAGCCCAGCACCGTAAGGTTGATGGCCTCGTGCACCCGCCCCGAGGGCATGGGACCAGGATACCAGGTGCCCGCGCCTTGGTTCTGCAGCATAAAGGCCCAGGAAAGTCCTTTTGGGGCCCCCGTTGCGCCCTAAGCCGCAACGGGTACTTAGAAGGCGGGCAGGGGGAAACGCTCCCCGGCGGAAAGCACGTCCACCCGTAACCCCTTGACCCCCCGTCCGGTGTGCTCCGCTCCCTCGGCGTCCACCAAGGTCACCCCGCCGACCCAGACCTCCCCCAGGCCCCTTAGGAGGCGCAAGGCGGTGTTTTCCAGAAGGCCCAGACCCACCAGATCGGGGTTGTCCGCCACCAGGCGGGAAAGGGCCAGGAAGCGCCCCCGCTCCTCCACCTTGGGAAGCAGGGCCAGACCTCGGAGAAGGGCGAGGCCCAAGGCCGCCCGCATCTCCCCTTCCCAGGAGTAAAAGGCCGCCTCTCCCAGAAGCCCCGCCGCCTCTCCCAGGGCCACCACCCCACCCCCTTTGCGGTGCACCTCCCAGAGGGCCTGCAGCACCAGGCTCCCCCGGATGAGGTCTAAAAACTCGGGAAGCCCCTCCGCCGCCAGGAGCACCAGGGGGCTCGCCGCCACCCTTTGGGCCACCTCCGGGTCAAAGGCCTCCTCCCGCCGCCTCAAGTAAAGGACCTGGCCCCGCCTAAGGCCCAGGTCCCGGTAGGCCAGCCGCCAGGCCTCGGCCAAGTCCCTAAGGGGATAGGGCACGAGGAAGAGGGCCTCCCCCCTGGCCTCCTCCAGGAGCCGGGCCTCCACCGGGCGCAAGGCCCCTCGCAGGGGATCGGCGGTGAGCAAGGCGAAGAAACCCTGCCGCATGGCGGACCTCCTATACCCTTAGGGTAACCGCCTCCTCATGAAAGGAAAAGGGCGGTGTGGTAGACTTGGGGTCGTGGCCGCGATGGTATCCCCCCGGGGGCTTAGCTAAGGGAAAGCGAAAGGCCATCCTCGAGGCCACCCTAGGGGTTCTCCGGGAAAGTGGGCTTTCCGGCCTGAAGATGGAGGACGTGGCCCGGAAGGCCGAGGTGGGGAAAGGGACCATCTACCTCTACTTCCGCGACAAGAAGGACCTCCTCAAAAGCCTGGTGGAGGAGCGAACCTGGGCCTTCTACCGGGAGGTGGAGGAACTGGTGCGCCTGCGGGCGCCCTTTTTTTTGTGCGCCTTGAGCGCATCCTGGAGAAGCGCCTGGCCTGGATCGCGGAGTGGAGGGGCCTTTGGGCGGCGGTGGCCCGGGAGGCCATGGAGGATCCCACCCCCTGGCTCAAGGGGCTTCACCAGCACTACCTGGACCTCTTGGAGGCCCTGGTGCGAAGCGGCCAGGAGGAGGGGGCCGTGCGCCCGGAGCTCTCTCCCAAGGCCACGGCCGCAGTGGTGGCGGCCTTGGGGTGCAACCCCCAGCTGGAGGTGGAGGCGTATTTGGAGCACCTCCTCTTGGTGCTCCGGAAAGGAGTCGCGCCGTGAAAGAGTTCCGTCCCGGCGACAA
Organism: Thermus kawarayensis JCM 12314; assembly: GCA_001311545.1. The sequence goes on from BBBL01000064.1 coordinate 6,510, forward strand.
GGTGGTCTTGCCCCCTTATGGGGTGGGCGTGGTGGCCGGCATAGCCCAGCGAAGCGTGAGCGGCGTCAGCCGGGCCTACTACCAGGTGGACTTCCCCGGCTCCCGCTCCAAGGCCTACGTCCCCGTGGAAGCTCCGCAAAGCGTGGGCATGCGCAAAGCCCTAGCCCCCGAGGAGGTCCCCGTGATTCTGGACCTCCTCAAGAACGGGCGGATGCCCCTGCCCAAGCAGTGGGCCGCCCGGCACCGTAAGACCAGCGAGATCCTGGCGGACGGAAACCCCTACCGCATCGCCCAGATGGCCGGGCAGCTAAGGGCCTGGGAGCTGGAGCGGGGCCTGCCCGACCTGGACCGGCAGGCCCTGAGGCGGGCCATCCACCTCCTCGCCGAGGAGGTTTCCCAGACCCTGGAAATCACCCTGCAAGAGGCCAAGCGCCTCTTTGAGGAGGCCTGGGGGAAGAGCTGAACTAAGTGCCCCGCTCTGGCGCAAGCCAGCATGGGGTCAAAGGAGCAGGCTCCAGGTCCTCCGCTCCATCTCCAAAATGCCCTCCAGGTAGCGGGCCAAAACCCCCGGGTCCAGCCCCTCGGCCATTCCCTGGGCCAGCACCTCCAGGTCAAAGAGCACCGCCTGGAACTCCGGGGCCGCCCAGTGCTCGGAAAGCTCCTGCCAGGGGCCATCTCCCCCACGTGGCGTTCCAGGCCTCGAGGAAGAGGCGGTTGAGGAAGTAGAAGAGCACCAGGCGGTAGGGGTAGGCAAGCCCCGCCATCTCCTCCAGAAGGGCCGCGTATTCCCGCCGCACCGGGTGGACGGGAGCCTTGGGGTCCGCCCCTTGGGCCAAAAGCCAGTCCAGCTCCTCCACCGTGGCCAAGAGGGCTTGGACCAGGGGGAAGCGATGGGCCTGGGGGGCCTCGGCGAGGAGGCCCACCTGGTAGCGGTACAGGGCCTCCACAAAGGGGTAGTCCTGCTTCAGCCAAAAGGCGAAGCGCTCCCGGTCCCAGCGGATAGGAAGGGCCTTAAGCGCCTCCAAGGCTTGGTGGTAGTGGGCCTCCACCCTCTGCAAAAGCCCCATGGTTCCCTCCCAAAAACCCCCAGCGGGCGTAGCCCGTGTACCTCAGGGCCTCCACCGCCCTCCTGGCGTGGGCCTCGTCCTCGGCCAGGGCGAAGAAGGCGCTTCCCGAGCCGGAAAGGAGGACGCCCCTCAGCCCCAGGGCCCTTAGCCGCGCCTTGACCTCCCGCAGCTCGGGGTGGAGGCGGAAGGCGGGGCCCTCGAGGCTGTTCCAGTAGGGCGGCTCCTCCCCTCGGGCCAGGGCCTGGAGGATGGCCTCCACCGGAAGCTCGGGGGCGAAGTCGTGGGGCTTCACCTCCCGGTAGACCAAGGGGGTGGGCAGGCGCAGGCCGGGGGCGAAGACCACCACGGGCACGGGCGGCAGGGAAAGGGGCCTGAGGCGCTCCCCCACCCCACGGGCCTCGGCCACCCTCCCAGGAGGAAGAAGGG
>BBBL01000065.1 GCA_001311545.1 Thermus kawarayensis JCM 12314
GGGGGCCTGGGCCTCCCGGCCAAGGGCTACGTGGACCACGGGCCCCTCCCCGAGCGCACCCTGGCCGCCCTCTCCGGGACGGGCTGGATCGGGAGAAGCGGCTACTTCCTTTCCCAGGCCTTCGGGGTCCACGCCTTCCTCGGGGTCCTCCTTACCCCCCTGGAGGTGGAGGCGCCCCCCCTCCACCAGAACCGTTGCGGCCGCTGTACCCGTTGCCTTGCCGCCTGCCCCACGGGAGCCCTCCTGGGGGACGGCACTGGACGCCCGCGCCTGCGTGAGCTACCTCACCATTGAGCACAAGGGCTTCATCCCCCCTCCTCTGGCCGGGGATAGGGGACTGGCTTTTCGGCTGCGACCTCTGCGGGGAGGCTTGCCCCTGGGAGCGGTTCGGCAAGGTCTGGAGGGGCTTCCGGCCCGAGCCCGGGCTCGCCCACCCAGACCTTCTGGACTTCTTCCGCCTCTCGGGGCGGGCCTTCCAAAGGAAGTACGCGGGTACCGCCTTCCTCCGGGCGGGAAGGGCCCGCATGGCCCGGAACGCCCTCATCGTCCTCTTCCACCTGGGCCTCGGGGAGAGGCTCTTTTGGGAGGCCGCCCAAGACCCAAGCCCCCTGGTCCGGCACACCGCCCTCCAGGCCCTCCATCTCCTGGGAAAGCCCCTGGACCCCTTCCTGAAGGACCCCGACCCCCGGGTCCGGAGGGAAGCCCTACTCCTTTTGGAAGCGCCCGGTGCGGTAGACCTTCTCCAGGACCGAAGGGAGCCCCCAGGCCCGGAGGTCAAAGAGGAGGGGGCCTAGGTCGTAGGGCACTTTGAGGAAGCGGGCCTCCAGGGTCTTGGTGTCCAGGACCATGGCGTCCGCCCCGTGCTCCCCGGTAAGGCTCAAGCCCACGCTCCCCGGGTCCGCCACCACTCCCCTCCCCACCCGCCGCGCCAGGGGCAGGTGCCGCCCCCCGAGGAGGAGGACCTCCGCCCCGTAGCGCTCCAAGAATCCGTGGAGCTCCCGGGCCTCCCCCAGAAGGTCCACCTGGGCCTCGGGGTTGCCGGGCTTGCCGTGGAAGGCCACAAGGCGCATCTCCCCGTAGGTCCTGCGGTGGGAGAGCCTGAGGCGCGCAGGTAGGCGAGCTCCTTCTCCCCCAGTTGCGCCCGGGTCCACTCCAGGGTGGCCTTGCCGATCCCCTCAGGGAGGGGGCCGGGCAAGGGGTAGGCCACCCTTAAGTCCCAGGCCCCGGCGATGGCGGAAAGCCCCTCCTGCCAGATCTTGTGGATCACCTGCCGGGGGTGGGGCCCGTAGCCCACCAGGTCCCCGAGGACCAGGACCTCGTCCACGCCCTCGGCCCTCAGGGCCTCGAGGGCGGCCTCGAGGGCGGGCAGGTTGGCGTGGATGTCCGAGAGGAGCCCGAGGCGCATGTCCATTCTGCCATCCTTCCCGCCAAAGCCGGGTGCAAAGCGGCCAGGGAACCCTTATGGTGGAAGGGTGCGGGCCTTCCTCTTGGGCCTCCTCCTGGCCCTCACCCTGCCCCCCTTCCCCCTGGGCCTCCTCACCCCCCTGGTCCTGGCCTTCCTCCTAAGGGGGGGGTTCCGGGAGGGGTTCTGGATGGGGGTAGGGTTCTTTGGCCTTCACCTCCTCTGGCTTCCCCAAAGTTTCGCCGAAAACTTCGGCCCCTGGGGGGCGGTGCCCTTCCTTCCCCTGGTCCTCGTCAAGGCCCTCTCCTTCGGCCTCCTCTTCGCCCTCACCCCCACGCCCCTCATGCGGGTGGGGGGCTGGGTCCTCCTGGAGTGGCTCACGGAGCAAGGGGAGCTCGCCTTCCCCTGGGGGCTTCTGGGCTACGCCCTGGTGGAGGCCCCGGGGAGGGTCCTCGCCGCCCTAGGCGGGGTCTACCTCCTCTCCCTCCTGGTCCTCCTGGTGGCCCTTGGCCTCAGGGAGAGGCGGCTTTGGGTCCTCCTCCCCTGGACCCTCCTCTGGCTCCTTCCCCTCCCGCCCGCCAAGCCCGAGGGGAAGGCCCTCCTGGTCCAGGGGAACATCAACCCCCTGAAGAAGTACCAGGGGAAGCTGGACGAGGCGGTCTACCTGAGGCTCACCGAGGCCGGGCTAAAGGCCCACCCCGAGGCGGACCTGGTGGTCTGGCCAGAGACGGCGGTTTGGCAAATCCCCCGGGAGGTGGACACCCTCCTCCAGGGGCGGCCCCTCCTCACCGGCCTCAACCTCTTCGGCCCCAACCGGGCGGTGCTCTACCGGGAGGGCAAGCTCCTCGGCCACTACGACAAGACCCGCCTCGTCCCCTTCGGGGAGCGCTTTCCCCTACGGGAGGTTTTGGGCGGGGTCTACGCCTTCTTCTTCCGGGCCATGGGGCTTGGGGACCTGGCCGACCGCGTCCCCGGGGAAAGGGTGGTTCCCATGGGGCCCTTTGGGGTCATGATCTGCTACGAGTCCGTCTTTCCCTCCGTGGCCCGAAGCCTGGCGCGGGAAGGGGCGGGGGTCCTCGTCCTCCTCACCAACGACGCCTGGTTCGGCCCCTCCTTTGGGGGCAGGCAGCACTTCGCCCTGGGACGCTTAAGGGCGGTGGAGACGGGGCGCTGGCTCCTCAGGGCCGGGAACGACGGGATCACCGCAAGCGTTGACCCATTCGGCCGGGTGGTGGCGGAAATCCCCCCGCACCAAGAGGGTTTCCTCCTCGCCCCTTACGCCCTAAAGACGGGCCTCACCCCTTACGCCCGCTTCGGGGACTGGGCGGTGGGCCTGGCGTTGACCATCTTCCTCCTTGGCCTTATCCTTAGGGTGCGTCCGCCGGGGTGGCGGAACCGGTAGACGCGGCAGACTCAAAATCTGCTGTCCGCAAGGACGTGCGGGTTCGAGTCCCGCCCCCGGCACCAAAAGGCCCCTTCGGGGGCCTTAGGCTTTATCCCAAAGGGCGAGGACATAGCCTTCCTCCACCCGGAAGCGGGGCGGGCTTCCCAAGGCCTCCCGGAAGAGGGCCTCCAAGGCTTCCAGGGAAAGCCGCCGGGCGAGGAGCGGCCCCACCTCCTCCTCCCGGTAAGGCCACTCCAAGACGGCCACCCGCCTGGCCACCCGGGAGGCCTCCTTTAGGGCCGGGATGGGGTCCAGGTGGTGGAGGGCGAGGCCGAAGAAGGCCAGGTCAAAGCTATCCTCGGGGAAGGGCAGGGCCTCGGCCCGCCCCTCCACGAACCGGGCCCCCTTCACCCTGGCCCGGGCCACCTCGAGGCGGTCCGCCCGGGGGTCCAGGCCCACGGTGAAGAGGCCCAAGGCGGCGAAAGCCTCGGCGAAGACCCCGGTGCCGGTGCCGATGTCCAGGGCGCTCTTGGCCTCCAAGCTTCCAGGGCCTTGCGGGCCACCTCCCCGGGGGGAAAGCGCCTGAGCCTTTCCTCGCTGCGGAAGGGGTCCTTAGCCTCGCAGGCGTTGGTGAAAAGGGCCCACATGACCAACGCCCCCTCCTCCGCCGCCTTCTGAAAGGCCCTTTGCAGGGTGAGGAAGACCGCCTCCTCCTCCCCGGAAACCTCCGAGTGGGTGGGGAAGACGCGGTAGCTCGCCCCGCTTTCCTCCAGGGCCAGGAGGGCCTTCTCCACCGCCTTGTAGTCCCCTTGGAGGAGGGGATAAAGGGCGAAGAGGGCCTTCACCGCCATCTCCCCAAGTATAGGGCGGGGCGGTTCCCGGCCCGCCTTCCCGCAAGGTCCGCCTCCTCGTAGGGGGGCTTAGCCTCGGGGGCAAGAAACACCGCCTCCCCCTCCGCCTCAGGGGGCCCCAGGAGGGCCTTCAGATCCTCCCGGGTGAGGAAGCGGGCCGCGGCCCAGGGAAGCACCCCCTTCTCCCCGAGCCTCCGGTAGAGGGCGGCCCAGGGGGAGAGGGCCTCCAGAATCCCCACCAGGAGGGCCCCGCCCGGGCGGAGGACCCGCCTGGCCTCGAGAAGGACCCGCCCCACCTCCTCCACGAACTCCAAGGTGGTGAAGAGGAGGACCACGTCAAAGCCCGCCTCGGGAAAGGGCAGGGCCTCGCCCCGGGCCCGCACCCAGGTGGCCTCGGGCACCTGCCTCCTACCCACGGCGAGCATGGCCTCGGAGGGCTCCACCCCCACCTTCCCGGGGTAAGGAAGGCGCCTGAGCCAGTAGCCGGTCCCCGCGCCCACCTCGAGGAGGCTCTTCCCCTCCGGAAGAAGCCCCTTTAGAGCCCTCTCCTCCTCGGCGATGACGAAGGCCCCCAAGGGGGTCCCATACCAGTCCTCGTAGGCCTCGGCCAAGGGGGCGAAGGGGTCCACGCCCCTAGTCTAGCCGCACCACCACGCCCTCGTCGGGGCGCAAAAGAAGCCTCTCCCCCACCTCCTCCTCCCAGTCCAGGTAGGTGGAAAGGGCCACCCTCCCCCCGCGGGGAAGCTCCAGGGCCTTCTCCCTCTCCGTGAGGTTCAGGGCCACGAGCCACCCCTCCCCCCGGAGGTAGGCGTAGACCCCGTCCCTCGCCCGGTAGGTGCGGTAGGCCCCATAGAGGAGGTCCGGGTCCTTCCTCAAGGCCATGAGGCGCTTCACCAGGTGGAGCATGGAGCGGGGGTCCTTCTCCTGGAAGGCCACGTTGCGGGTCTGGTAGTCAGGGTTCACGGGAAGCCAGGGTTCCACCGTGGAGAAGCCCGCGAAAGGCGTGTCGTCCCACTGCATGGGGGTCCGCTCGGGGTCCCGGCCCGGGGGAAGGCCGTGCTCCCCCAGGCGGCCTTTCTGCCTTAGGGCTGCGGGGTCCTGTACCTTCTCCGGGGGGATCTCCCGTTTTGCATGCCGATCTCGTCCCCGTAGTACCAGGTGGGGGTGCCCCTTAAGGTGAAGAGGAGGGTGGCCGCCACCCGGGCCCCTGCCTCCCCCAGGCGGGAGGCGAGGCGAGGCTGGTCGTGGTTCCCCAGGACCAGTTGGGCCAGTCCCAGGGGGTGAGGAGGCTCTCGTACTCCTCCACGATGCGGGCCAGGTTCTCGGGCCGCCAGTCGGGAAGCCCCCGGAAGATGAGGTGGAAGTTGAAGGGCAGGTGGCACCCCGCCTGGTAGTAGCGCACCAGCTGCGGGAAGGGCAGGTAAATCTCCCCCACCATCACCCGCTCTCGGCCGGGCTCCGAGAACTCGTCCAGGACCTGGCGCATCTCCCGCACGTAGGCGTAGGTCTCCGGCTGGTCCTCGGTGAAGACGTGGAGGTGGCGGCCCCGGTCCCACATGCCCGGGCGCCACTCGGGGTTGCCGGGCTCGTCCCGCAGGAGGAGGTCCTCGGCCAGAAGCCAGAGGACGTCTACCCGGAAGCCGTCTACCCCCCGCCTCAGCCAGAAGCGCATGGCCTCCTTGACGGCCTCCCGCACCTCGGGGTTACGCCAGTTGAGGTCGGGCTGCTCGGGAAGGAACTGGTGCAGGTAGTACTGGCCCGTGGCCTCGTCCAGGGTCCAGGCGGGGCCGCCGAAGAAGCTCTGCCAGTTGTTGGGGGGGCCGCCATCCGGCCCAGGGTCCGCCCAGACGTACCAGTTGCGCTTGGGGTTGTTCCGGGAAGCGCGGGACTCCAGGAACCAGGGGTGCTCGCTGGAGGTGTGGTTGGGGACGAGGTCTATGAGGACCTTAGCCCCAGGGCGTGGGCTTCCTCTAGGAGCGGTCAAAGTCCTCCAGGGTCCCGAAGATGGGGTCCACATCGCAGTAGTCGGCCACGTCGTAGCCGAAGTCCTTCATGGGGCTTTTGTAGAAGGGGGAAAGCCAGACCGCCCCCACCCCCAGGGACTTCAGGTAGGGAAGCCGCCTGCGGACGCCCTCGAGGTCCCCGACGCCGTCCCCGTTGGTGTCCTGGAAGCTCCGGGGGTAGACCTGGTAGATGACCGCCTCTTTCCACCACATGGCCTCAGTGTACACCCGGGCCTGGAAGCTCTTCCACAGGCTGGCAGGGGGAAACCCCCTGCCCCCCGTGGCGGGGGTGGAGGCCTTTATGTGGCAGAGCCAAGGCGTGGACACTTAGCCCACGCGGAGGGGCTCCACGCGGGGCCGGAAAGCGGCCTCTTCCGGCAAAAGCCGCCGCCTCTTGGCCCGGCGGTAGACGGCGTCCCACATGCGGCAGAAGGAGCAGACCGCCCCCGTGGTGGGGTAGCCGCACCGCTGGCACTCCCTTAGGTCCACCCCTTCCTCGGCCTTCAGGCGGGGCTGGATCTTCTCCAGAAATCCCTCCAGAAGGCGAAGCTTGGCCCCGGGCATGGCCCGCTCCACCAGGTTCAAGGCCTCCTTGTAGAGGAGGCTCTTGGCCCCCTTGGCGTTGGGGCACTCCTCGTGGAGGTAGCGGATGCCCCGAAGGAGGGCGTAGGAGAGGACCTCCCGCTCGGTAAAGCGGTAGAAGGGCTTGACCCGGGCGGCGAGGCCGGGCCTTTCCGGCAGGACAGGCCCCTGGCGGACCAGGGCGTCTTCCTGCGGGTTTAAGAGGTTCCCGAAGAGGACAGCGGCCTCGTCGTCCAGGTTGTGCCCCGTGGCCACCGCCCGGAAGCCCTCCTCCACCGCCACCTGGTTGAGGATGTACCGCTTGGAGAGGCCGCAGGCGGAGCAGGCCACCCGCCCGGAAAGCTCGGCAAGCTCGGGGACGCCAAAGCCGTAGGCCTCCTTTAGGTCCACCACCAAAAGCTCCAGGCCCCTTTCCTTGGCGAAGGCTGGGTGGCCTCGAGGCTCCTTCTGGAGTACTCCCCGATGCCGAGCTCTATGTGGAGCCCCACCGCCTCGTAGCCCAGGCGGGAGAGCACGTCCCAAAGGGCCAGGGAGTCCTTCCCCCCCGATACCGCCACCAGGACCCTCTCCCCGGGGAAGAGCATCCGGTGGCGGCGGATGGCCCTTTCCGTTTCCTTGACAAACCAGTCCAGGTAGTGCTCCCGGCAGAGGGCGAGCCCCCGGGACTTCATCTCCACCTGGGCCTTCTCCCACAGACCTTGCAGACCACGCTACCCTCCCGAGATAGCGGAGAGGACCTCTATGGCGTCCTCCTCGCGCACCTCATCCTCCAGGGTGAGGAGCGCCTCGCCCCGCACCGCCACCACGGTCTCCGGGTTCAGGCCGAGCTCCTCCAGGACCTCCCTTAAGGGCCTGTTCCCCTTGACCTCCACCTCCTGGCGCTCGGGAAGCCGCAGAACGACCCTCACCCCACTAGTCTAGCAGGTGGGGGCCCACGAGCTCCGTGAGCCTCTGCAAGGTCAGGCGGTTCCGCTTCTCAATCTCGGGCCGCCTGGGGATCTCCGGGTAACCCTCCCCGGGGTCGTGGAGGGTGGGGGTGAGGGGCTTTCCGAGCCTTTCCTCCCAGGACCTCCGCCACCCCTCGGGCAGGCGCTCGGGCAGGGGAAGGCCGTGGAAGAGGTGGTAGAGGAGGGCCCAGACCCTGACCGCCGCATCCAGGCTGTACCCGCCCCCCAAGGTGAAGAGGACCCTTCCCCCCGCGTAGGCCTCGGCGTACTCCAGGAGGAGGCGGAAAAGCCCCTCATAGGCCCGGGTGGTGAGGAGGAGGTCCGCCAAGGGGTCCAGATAGTGGGCGTCCGCCCCCGCCTGGACCACGAGGACATCGGGGCGGAAGGCCTTTAGGGCCCAAGGGACCAGGGCCTCAAAGACCTCCAGGTAGCTCCTGTCCTCGGTGAAGGGCTCCAGGGGGAGGTTGAGCTTTTTCCCCAGGCCCTCCCCCCGGCCGATCTCGTGGACGTGCCCGGTCCCCGGGAAGAGGTAGCGGCCCGACTCGTGGAGGCTTAGGGTGAGGACCTCCCTCTCCTCGTAGTGGAGCCACTGCACCCCGTCCCCGTGGTGGACGTCTATGTCCAGGTAGGCCACGCGAAGCCCAGACCGGGTGAGGTGGCGGATGGCCACGGAGAGGTCGTTGTAGACGCAAAACCCCGAGGCGCGGTCGTACTGGGCGTGGTGCAGGCCGCCGCCAAGCTGCAAGACCCGCCTCTCCCCGGAGAGGATCCGCCTCGCCCCCTCCAGGGTCCCCCCACCAGGAGGCGGGCCCGCCCGGTCCATGCCGGGG
>BBBL01000066.1 GCA_001311545.1 Thermus kawarayensis JCM 12314
GGAGGGAGGCGGTCACGGTGCGCATCCCCCAGGGGCCAAGACGGAGCGCGATCCGGGTGCCGGGGATGGGGGGCCTGGAGAGCCCCCGGGGGACCTTCTCCTCACCGTGCGCCTCCTCCCCCACCCCCGCTTCCGCCTGGAGGGCCAGGACCTCTACGCCACCTTGGACGTGCCCGCCCCCATCGCCGTGGTGGGGGGGAAGGTGCGGGCCATGACCCTGGAGGGCCCCGTGGAGGTCAGCATCCCCCCCAGGACCCAGGCGGGAAGAAAGCTAAGGCTCAAGGGAAAGGGTTTCCCCGGGCCCGGGGGCCGGGGGGGACCTGTACCTGGAGGTGCGGGTCACCATCCCCGAACACCCCACCCCGGAGGAGGAAGCCCTCTGGAGGAAGCTAGCGGAGGCCTACCATGCTCGTGCGTAGCCAGTGGCTTTCCCTGGAAGCCCTCCCCCAATACGGCCTTTCCCTGGGGGCCGTGCGGGCCTATGTGGAGATCGGCTTCGTGGAGCCCCTGGAGGTGGGGGGCACCTGGTACTTCCGGCAGGAGGACCTCTTGCGCATGGCGAAAGCCGAGCGCATCCGCAAGGACCTGGGGGCCAACCTCATCGGGGCGGCTTTGGTGGTGGAAATCCTGGAAAGCCGCTAGGGACATCCTTCCCCCCGCGCATCCCTTACAATCAGGGTAGCCTTTCCCCTTCTCCTCCTTCGGGCCTGGGCGTTTTGGGTTTTCTTCCTTCATATCTCTTGACAATATCTTTGTCAAGAGATATGCTAGTGATAGCAAAGGAGGCAGGAGGGTATGAACCTGGAACGCTGGACCCAAGCCGCGCGGGAAGCCCTGGCCCAGGCCCAGGTCCTGGCCCGGGAGATGAAGCACCAGGCCATAGACCTGCCCCACCTGTGGCGGGTGCTCCTCAAGGAACCTGGGGGCCTGGCCTGGCGCCTTTTGGAAAAGGCCGGGGCCGATCCCAAAGCCCTCAGGGAGCTCCAGGAGAAGGAGCTCGCCCGTCTGCCCCGGGTGGAGGGGGCCGAGGTGGGCCAGTACCTCACCCCCCGGCTTTCCGGGGCCCTGAACCGGGCCGAGGCCCTCATGGAGGAGCTAAGGGACCGGTTCGTGGCCCTGGACACCCTGGTCCTGGCCCTGGGGGAGGCCACCCCGGGGCTACCCGGACTGGAAGCCTAAAGAAGGCCCTTTGGGAACTGAGGGGAGGGAAAAACGTGCAAACGGAACACGCAGAGGGCACCTACAACGCCTTGGAGCAGTACGGCATTGACCTGACCAAGCTGGCCGCCGAGGGCAAGCTGGACCCGGTGATCGGGCGGGACGAGGAGATCCGCCGCGCCATCCAGATCCTCCTCCGGCGCACCAAGAACAACCCGGTCCTCATCGGCGAGCCCGGGGTGGGCAAGACGGCCATCGTGGAGGGCCTGGCCCAGCGCATCGTCAAGGGGGACGTGCCCGAGGGCCTCAAGGGCAAGCGCATCGTCTCCTTACAGATGGGCTCCCTCCTGGCCGGGGCCAAATACCGGGGCGAGTTTGAGGAGCGCCTGAAGGCGGTGATCCAGGAGGTGGTGGGCAGCCAAGGGGAGATCATCCTCTTCATTGACGAGCTCCACACCGTGGTGGGGGCGGGCAAGGCGGAAGGGGCCGTGGACGCCGGCAACATGCTCAAGCCTCCCCTCGCCCGGGGGGAGCTCAGGCTCATCGGGGCCACCACCCTGGACGAGTACCGGGAGATTGAGAAGGACCCCGCCCTGGAGCGCCGCTTCCAGCCCGTCTACGTGGACGAGCCCAGCGTGGAGGAGACCATCTCCATCCTCCGGGGGATCAAGGAGAAGTACGAGGTGCACCACGGGGTGCGCATCTCCGACCCGGCTTTGGTGGCGGCGGCGGTCCTCTCCCACCGCTACATCCCGGAAAGGCGCCTCCCCGACAAGGCCATCGACCTGGTGGACGAGGCGGCGGCCCGCCTAAGGATGGCCTTGGAAAGCGCCCCGGAGGAGATCGACACCTTAGAGCGCAAGAAGCTCCAGCTGGAGATCGAAAGGGAGGCCCTGAAGAAGGAGAAGGACCCCGACTCCCTGGAGCGCTCAAGGCCATTGAGGAGGAGATCGCAGGGCTTGCCGGGGAGATAGAAAAGCTCAGGGCGGAATGGGAGGCGGAAAGGGAGGTCCTAAAGAAGCTCCGGGAGGCTCAGCACCGCCTGGACGAGGTACGGCGGCAGATTGAGCTGGCCGAGCGCCAGTACGACCTGAACCGCGCCGCCGAGCTCCGCTACGGGGAGCTTCCCAAGCTGGAGGCCGAGGTGGAGGCCCTCTCCGAGAAGCTGAAGAACGCCCGCTTCGTGCGCCTCGAGGTCACCGAGGAGGACATCGCCGAGATCGTCTCCCGCTGGACGGGGATCCCCGTATCCAGGCTCCTGGAAGGGGAAAGGGAGAAGCTCCTTAGGCTCGAGGAGGAGCTTCACAAGCGGGTGGTGGGCCAGGAAGAAGCCATAAGGGCGGTGGCCGACGCCATCCGCCGGGCCCGGGCCGGCCTCAAGGACCCCAACCGCCCCATCGGGAGCTTCCTCTTCTTGGGGCCCACGGGGGTGGGGAAGACCGAACTCGCCAAGACCCTGGCCGCCACCCTCTTTGACACCGAGGAGGCCATGGTGCGCATTGACATGACGGAGTACATGGAAAAGCATGCGGTCTCCCGCCTCATCGGGGCCCCGCCCGGCTACGTGGGCTACGAGGAGGGGGGCCAGCTCACCGAGGCGGTGCGGAGGAGGCCCTACACAGTCATCCTCTTTGACGAGATAGAAAAGGCCCACCCCGACGTCTTCAATATCCTCCTGCAGATCCTGGACGACGGCCGCCTCACCGACAGCCACGGCCGCACCGTGGACTTCCGCAACACCGTCATCATCCTCACCTCCAACCTGGGAAGCCCCCTGATCCTGGAAGGCATACAGAAAGGCTGGCCCTACGAGCGAATCCGGGAAGAGGTCTTCGCCATCCTGCAGAAGCACTTCCGCCCCGAGTTCCTGAACCGCCTGGACGAGGTGGTGGTCTTCCGGCCCCTTTCCAAGGAGCAGATCCGCCAGATCGTGGAGATCCAGCTCGGCTACCTCCGGTCGCGTCTTGCGGAGAAGCGCATCACCCTGGAGCTCACCGAGGCCGCCAAGGACTTCCTGGCGGAAAGGGGCTACGACCCGGTCTTCGGCGCGAGGCCCTTGAAGCGGGTCATCCAGCGGGAGTTGGAGACGCCCCTGGCCAAGAAGATCCTGGCGGGCGAGGTCAAGGAGGGCGACCGGGTGGTGGTGGAGGCCGGACCCACGGGCCTCACCTTCCACACCGCCGAGCGCCTGGTGGCCTAAGAGGAGGAAGCCATGAGGGTAGAGGAGGTGTTGCAGAAAGCTTACCAAGACGAGCTCCTGGACGCCCTCCGGGCGGAAAGGGCGGCGGAGGGGATCCCCTACCCCCATCTCAAGGCCTTGGTCCTGGAGGTGGCGGAAAGGGAGCGCGCCCACGCCCAGGCCATCGCCGAGGCCCTCCGCCGCCTCAAAGCCCCCCTTCCCCCCACTCCCAAGCCCGAGGAAGAGGGCTTTGAGGCCCTCCTCCGCCTCCTCTCCGAGGAGGGCTTTGACCGGAGCTACTACCTGGAAAGCACCTTCCCCGACCCCGAGCTGGAGGCCCTCTTCACCCGGCTAGGGCAGGAGGAGCGGCTCAACCAGGAGGCGGTGCGCAAGGCCATCGCCCTTCTAGGAGGTAACCTATGATTGGCAAAGAGGAAATCCGCCGCATCAAGGAAGGCCTGGAAGGCCTCAAAACCCCTACCCTCTCCCTCTACGTGGACCTGAACCCGGCCAAGCCGGAAAATGCGGGCCGGGCCTACGCCCTTAGGGCCAAGGACGCCATGAAGGCCCTCCGGGTGCCCGAGGCCTTGGCGGAAAGGGTGTTGGAACTCCTCAAGCACGAGGTCATCCAGGCCAAGACCCTGGCCCTCTTCGCCCACGAGGCCCGCCTGGAGCTCTACCCCTTGCAGGTGGAACTGCCCTTGGTGAGCGCCTCAAGACCACCTTCGTGGACGAGAGGGAAAGCCGCCTCCTCACCGACGGGGTCCTGGCCCACTGGGGCGAACCCTTCCTCCTCCCCCTGGTCTACGCCCTGGACGAGTACGAGCGCTACGGGGTGGTCTACGTGGACCGGGAGAGGTGGCGGGTCTTTGAGGTCTTCCTGGGGGAGGTCGCCGAGGTCCAGGACGCCTTCCTGCCCTGGACACCGAGGCCTGGCGCCGCCTTTCCCTGGACGCCCCCGGCCGCCGGTTCAACCTGGGGGGCATCGCCCGGGGAGGGGCGGGCCAAGACCTCTTCGCCAAGCGCCTCGAGGCCTGGGAAGGACGCTTCTACAAGACCCTGGCCCACGACCTGGAAAAGCTCTGGGCGGAACGGGGCTTCACCCGCCTGGTCCTTATGGGCCCCGAGGAGCACACCAAGCTCTTCCTGGGCCACCTGCCCAAGCGCTTGCGGGAGAAGGTGGTGGCCGAGCTCCCCTCCCTCCCCCACCCCGGGGCCACCCCAGGGAGGTGCTCAAGCGCCTGGAGCCGGTCTTGGAGGAGGTGGAGCGCCAGGCCGAGGTGAGGCTTCTCCAGAGCCTGGAGGAGGCCTACCCTAAGGCGGCCTTCGGCCCGGAGGCCCTGGCCCGCCTGCAGGAAGGCCGGGTGGAGCTTTGGGTTCTTCCCTGGAACCTGGAGGGCAGCGTCTACGCTTGCCATGGCCTCTACTTCGCCGATGAGGCCGAGGCCCTGGGCCTTTGCGAGAGGCTCGAGGCCAAGCCCCTGGCCCTGGTGGCGCCGGAGCTGGCCGCCGGGTACGCCGCCAAGCTGGAGTTCGTGCGGGGGGAGGCCGAAAGGAGGCTTCTTGAGCGCGGCGGCATGGCCGCGCTCTTGAGGTGGTAAAGGAGGTGAGGAAGGTGATCCGCTTTGACCCCTTTAAGGAGCTGGAGGAACTTCAGGAGCGGTTGGCCAGGACCCTCGGCGCCCCCCAGCAGGGGCCCAGGGTCTACGCGCCCCCGGTGGACGTCCTGGAGGACGCCGAGGGGCTTCACCTCCTGGTCTACCTCCCGGGGGTGGAGCCCGAGAAGGTGGAGGTGGTGGCGGAGGAGGGGGTGCTCTCCGTGAAGGCGGAAAGGCCCTTTGAAAAGCGGGAAGGCGTGGCCTACCACCGTCTGGAGGGCCCCTACGGCACCTTCGCCCGGAGCTTCAACGTGCCCAGCGTCTACGACCTCTCCCGGGTGGAGGCCCGCTTCCGCCACGGGGTCCTGCACCTGAGGGTGCCTAAGGCCGAGGCCACCAAGCCCAAGAGGATCCAGGTGCAGGTGGAAGGTTAAGGAGGTAGGGCATGCGTAGGACCATCCGCTACATCCTGGCCACCTCCAACCCCATGGGGGACCTGGAGGCCCTGGAAAGGTTCGTCAAGGTGGCTCCCGACACCGGGGCAGACGCCATCGCCCTCGTGGGCAACCTCATGCCCAAGACGGCGGGAAGCCGCGACTACGCCGCCTTCTTCCGTGTGCTCTCGGAGGCCCACCTGCCCACCGCCTACATCCCCGGCCCCCTGGATGCCCCCATCTGGGAGTACCTCCGGGAAGCGGCCAACGTGGAGCTGGTCCGCCCCGAGATGCGCAACGTCCACGAGACCTTCACCTTCTGGAAAGGCCCCTATTTGGTGGCGGGCATCGGCGGGGAGATCACCGACGACGGCGAGCCCGAGGAGAAAGAAGCCCTCCGCTACCCCGCCTGGGTGGCCGAGTACCACCTGAAGGCCCTCTGGGAGCTCAAGGACTACCCCAAGATCCTCCTCTTCCACACCATGCCCTACCACAAGGGCCTGGGGGAGGAAGGCTCCCACGAGGTGGCCCACCTGGTCAAGACCCATAACCCCCTCCTGGTGGTGGTGGCCGGGAAGGGCCAGAAGCACGAGACCCTGGGGGCGAGCTGGGTGGTGGTGCCGGGGGACCTCTCCGAAGGGGAGTATAGCCTCCTGGACCTCCGGGCGAGGAAGCTGGAGACGGGGAACGTGCGCTAAGTACCCCAAAAGGGCGTTCCCGTGCCATAGAAGTCCCAACCGCATCCGAGGAGGTGAGCCATGCTGGAGAAGCTTTGGCCCTTTGGCCGGTCCCGCTTCCGCAAGGCGGTGGAAGAAGCCCTGGAGAAGGCCTTCCAGGAGACGGGAGAGGTGCTGGAGCCCCTCTCCGAGCTCTCCGAGCACGAAGACCACTACCTCCTCCGGGTGGAGGTGCCGGGGCTTGGCCCCGAGAACCTGGAGGTGCGCCTCGAGGGGGACCAGCTGGTCATAGAAGGGGAGAAGCGGGAGGAGAAGCGCACCAAGCACCTCGCCGAGATCGTCTACGGCCGGGTCTACCGGGCCTACCTCCTCCCCAAGGACGCCAAGAAGGAGGGCATAGAGGCCCGCTTGGCCAAGGGGGTGCTGGAGGTAAAGATCCCTCGGGAGAAGCGCCCCGAGGAGCCCCCGGTGAGGATCCCGGTCCAGGAGGGATAGCCCCGACCCCCATTCTTCCGGTGCAACATTCGGAGGTGCGAACCTATGCTGATGAAGGTCGCCGAGTTTGAGAAGCTCTTCCGACTGGCCGCCGGCCTGGACGTGGACAAGGACGACCTTAAACGGCTCTCCGACTTCCTGCGCGACAAGCTCTACGACCTCCTGGTGGTGGCGGAGGGGAACGCCAAGTACAACGGGCGGGACCTCATCTATGAGCCGACCTGCCCATCACCAAGGGCCTCCAGGAAACCCTAAGGGAGTTTCGCCGGATGGACACCGCCCTGGAGCTCAAGCCCGTGCTGGAGGCCCTGGCGGCCCTTCCCCCTTTGGACCTGGAGGTCTCCGAGGACGTGAGAAATCTCCTGCCGGAGATGGCCGGGGCGCTGGTGGTGGCCTACGCCCGGGTGCTCAAGGAGCTGGACCCCGCCCTCAAAAACCCCCAGGCGGAGCACCACCAGCGGGCCGAGCGGGTCTTCAGCCTCCTGCTTTAAGATGCGCCAGGACCTGCTTCTAAGGGTTTACCGGGGGGCCACGCGCCTGGTCTTCAACCTGGTGGTGGTGGCCCTCCTGGTGGGGCTTTTCGTGGGGGTGGGGCGCACCTTTTTGGAGCTGGGCCTCACCCTCACCGAGCCCACGGTGCGCCTAGGGCTAAAAGACCTCATCACCAACGTCCTTTCTCTGGTCATCGTCCTGGAGCTTGTCCGGGTCTTCGTGGAGTACTTTGAGTTTGAACGGGTCCGCCTGGAGGTGCTTCTGGAGGTGGGCATCGCCCTGGCCCTCAGGGAGCTCCTCCTTCTGCTCTTCGCCGAGAAGTTTTCTGGAATAGATCTCTTCATGTGGAGCCTGGGGATCCTGGCCCTGGTGGCCGGGCGCACCCTGGCCGTGCGCTTCCCCCCGGAAAGGAGGAAGGCATGAAGGTGGAGGAAGTGGCCCTGCCCGGGGTGGGCCGCAAGTTCACCATCACCGTGCAAAGCGGCGACCGCTTGGTCATCGTGGTCCACCACTCGGGGAAGCGGGAGGTCCAGTACTTTGAGGCCGGGGAGGAGGACGAGCCCACCATGGCCCTGGACCTCACCGACGAAGAGGCCCGGGAGATCGGGGCCATCCTCTCCGGCGTCCTTTTCCACCCCGAAGCGGTGGGGGACACCCTGAGCAAGCTGGGCCAGAAGGTCATCGAGTGGATCAAGGTCCTGCCCGGTTCCAAGCTCGCAGGCAGGCGGGTGGGGGACCTCCACCTGCCCCCCGGGGTCCACCTCCTGGCCGTGGACCGCCCCGGG
>BBBL01000067.1 GCA_001311545.1 Thermus kawarayensis JCM 12314
CTCGGGGGGCATGACGCTCACCGGGGCCAGGAGGGCGTGGACCACGGGGAGGCGGGCCTTTCGGCGCACGTTCCGGGCGGGGCGGTCCAGCAGGACGGCCCACTTCTCGTCCAGCTTCCTCACCGCCAGAAGGACCTTCTCCGTGGGCGTCTCCTGGACCTGCCACCAGGTGTACCCGTCCCGGGCCACCAGGCGCAGGGCCTGGGCCAGGAGGGCGGACTGGCTTCGCAGGAGGCGGTAGTCCTCGGGGTCAGTGGGCATGGGCTACTCCCGGGCGTCTTTGGGGAAGAGGAAAAGCGGCTTTTTTGTCGGCTCTTCTGGCTTCCCCTTTGCTCCCTTGCTTAGGTACTCCTCCGCCAGCATGGTGAGGGCTTCCCGGGCCAGCTCCGAGAGGGCCATGCCGTGCTCCTTAGCAAGCTCTTCCAGCGCCCCGTAGGTGGCCGGATCCAGGCGGATGGTCAACCGCTCCTCCAGGCGGGGCCGGGCCTTCTCCCGTAGGCGCTTCTCCAGGCGGGAAAGGACAGACATGGGGGTCTCCTCGAAGGGGAACATAGCACGGGGCGGTAAGCCCTGTCAAGAGAAAAGCCGTTCTTTGCACGCGGTTGGGCGTGGGAAGTGCTTCTGCTAGAGGTTCCTTTAGGGCGGCCTGTTGATCCGGTCAGGGTGGGCGTGGTAGGGTGGGGGTGGACCCAAACCCGGGTGGCGCCGGGGCCGGACAAGTAGCCTAGGAGCTGCCACTCCGAAGGCGAACGCCGGGGAAGCCGCGTGCCGGGGGAACATCCTGGCTGGCGCGGCACTCAACGCGGCGCGTCGGGGGCACAGCCCTCGGCTCGACCGCAATCCACATACCCCTTCGGGAGAAGGGGAGTAGGTTGGGCGACCCGGAAAGGGTCCTGGGGGCAAAACCCCAGGGCTGGCCGCGGGAAACCCGGTGCGAGTCCGGGCCACGGGATGGGGGAACCCATAGCCCCATCACGTGTGCGGAGCACGCAGGCGCTGAGGGTGTCGTGAGGCACCAGGGCCCGAGGGAGACTGGAGGGCCCGCTACCCGGGGGATCCCCCTCCCGGCTTCGGCTGGGAGGCGGGCGAAACCGGGGGCGCGCGATAGCTAGGCGTGTACCGGGGGGGGTGCGATTCCCCCTCCGCTCCGAGCCGCCCGCCTGGGGTCCGTGAAGCCCTGGCCGTGCCTGGAGTACCCCGAGCTCCGGAACCTCGTAGGGGGAAAGGGCGTATGTGCGGCCAGGGCGTAGCGAAGGCGGCAAGCGGCAAGTACCGCGGTCTAACGGGGGAACCTCTCGGCCTGGACCCCGGACCCGTGGCAGCGGGGATGAAGGGGGATGGGTGAGCCGTGGGGAGTAGCCGCGCGGCGTACGGAGGCCTTGCCTCCCGAGGCGGCGGTGAAAACCCGGTGCGCGAGAGGGGGAGACCGGGCGAGTACGTGGCGGATCGGCGGCATGGGGGGCCCCGTACCCCATGCGGTCGTGAAGCCGTTGAAGGAAAGCCCGGACCGGCTTACCCCTGGGGCTTCCACCCAGGGGGGCCTCGGCGCCACGGGGTGGGGGTTGTTCCCCGCCCAGAGGGTCTTGGGATCCCGAGGGGGAACTTGAGAGTACCCCGAGGGTGTCGGAAGTTTCGGGGCGTGGAAGCTCCGTGAAGGCGCGGATCCCCGCCGGGGTAGGCCTCCGGGAGGGAGGCGGATCCCGGATGAGGGGAGAGGCGTGGCGGCCACGGGCCTATCCGTGGCGGCGGCCGCCCGGCGGCGTCCCAAAACGCCAGGGGGCGACAGGGCCGAGAATGGGGTTGACCGAGAAGGTTGGCCCGAGCGCCAGGTGGCTGGCGGAAGGCTGGCCCAGGGTCCGCCCAAGCGGTGAGCCGGCAGGGGGCCGGTCCCGTGGAAGGCGCTGAGCCCGGGGGCGCGAAAGGAGGGCTGGCCGAGTAGGTCGGCCTGGGCCGAGAAAGTCGTCCCGCGAGGGCGCGGAGGGAGTCGCTGTGGTCCCCTGGCCTCACAGGGGGGGCGGGAACTGCCAGAGTGCCGGCCGGCCGCAGGCCTCAACGCGGTGGTGGCCACGGGCCTATCCGTGGCGGCGCGGTCCGGCCTCACAGGACCAGCCACGGCGTCCTCCGGCCGGACAGGAGGGGCCGTCCCGAGGCCTAAAACCGGGCGCTGGCCGGCGAAAAGGCCAGGAGCTACCTGGCGCTGCGGCGCTGGGAAGCGTGGTGGGAACCTCCTGCGGGAGGCGGTCAGGACAGAGGGCCTGCGGGCCACGGGCGAGAAGCCCACCCTTAGGGGGACACCCTTATCCCCCGCCCCCGGCTGACCTTCAGCCGGGGTTTTCTGTTTGGCCCTCTGGCCGCCTAGGTCAGCGAAGCTACCTTGAAGGCCCCTGGAAGGCCGGGGAGGGGGTGGGGGGCTACTTCCCCCTTGGCCCCCCGAGGGGGCGGCCTTCTAGGGCCCTAGAGGCCGGGAGAAGGGTAGTCTGGAGCGGTGGTCCGCAGGCGGGAAGTGGTCCTCGGCCCAGACCGGCGTCTCCGCGTCACCCTGGAGGTGGAGCGGGGGAGGTTGCGCTCCTGGGCGGTGCAGCTGGAGTGGTGGGACCCCGAGGAGGGCCGCTTTGTCTGGGTGGCCCGCTACGACACCTCCGGGGGCAGGGCCCACCGGGACCGGAACCGCGTCGCCTCCCACGAGCCGTGGACCTTCCCGAGGACCCCGGCAGGGCGGCGAAGGTGGCGGAGAGGGAGCTCTCCCAGCGGGCCGAGGAGTACATTGAGGCCTACCGGGCCGCCAAGGCCCAGGGGAGGGAAGGATGGTGAACCCCGCGGAAAGGCTGGCGGAGCTGGACGGGATCCTCACAGACCACCTCCTGGAGGCGGGCCTCCTCCAGGAGCTACCCCCGGCCTACCGCCTGGTCCTCCTCCCCCTGGACGAGCCCGAGGTGGCGGCGAAGGCCCTGGCCTGGGCCAGGGAGGCTCCCAACCCCGAGGGCTGGCCCCTGGTCTACGCCCTCTTCCTGGGGGGCAGGCCCCTACGCCTCCTCCTCCCGGGGAAGGAGGTGGAGGTGGCCCCTCAGGCCGCCTAGAGGGCCCGGGAAGCCTAGGGCTTTAGGAGGAGCTTTTATCCCCGCCCGCACCGGAACGCTTGGGAGCCGTAGCGGCGGCCACCATACCGGCAATCCCCCCACGACCGCACCCACGAAAGGACCCGTAAACAGGCCAACTCAAAACTTGCACTTATGCGCTCTGGGGATACTCATGCGCCAGGACCACTTGAAAGGGGCCGCCGGTTTCCCGTCTGATGACGGGTGCCATGACCCAAGCAGCCCTGTCCTTACTCTGGTCCATCCTGGCCCAACGAAAGGTAGCTCCTTCGGAGCTGACGTCAAGCCCCCACCTCCAGGAATCCCTCAAGGCCCTGCTCCTGCTTTTCCTCCACGGCCACGGCAAGGCCAGACCCCAGCACAGCAAGACCAAGTCCCCCTCCGCCCTCTCCCGCTTCCTCAACCGCTACCCCTGGCCCACCCGCGCCTCATCCGCCTGGCCCGCGAGGAGGCCCAGGAGGCCCTGGACCGGGCCAGGGTCAGCAAAGCTACCTTGGAGAGAAAGGGCCCCAAGCCCCGCCTCCTGGTGGTCCTGGACCTGGTCACCCTTGAGAAGCGGGACCGCTTTCCAGCCCTACCCCTCTCCTTCTTTCACGGCAAGTGGGGCCTCCACCTCGTAGTCCACAAGGTGTTTCCCTGACGGGAAAGCAGTTACCTCTCTGGGGTGAGGCGGTTGGGCTTTGGTCAGCCCCGGGTCAGCCCCGAGTCAGCCCCGAAGGGGCTACCTTGCGGGGCTATCTTGTGGGGCTACCTTGCAGCGGTGATGGGGATGCGGCGGGACCGGAGGCTGCGGGGAGGGGGAAGGCTTTTGGACCTCAGGCGGCAGGGGAGCCAGGTCTACCTGTGGGGGCTTTCCTTCCCGGTCTGGGTGGCCTGGTACCGCTACCCCCTGCCCCAAGGGGGCTGGGAGTGGCGGTACGTGGTGGCCACCAGGCGCCACGCCCCGGACCCTTCTTGTGTGGGGAAGGAGGCGGTTCACGGTAGAGCACTTCTTCCGGGCCGCAAAGAGTGAGTTCTCCCTGGGGCAGTTCGGGCAGCGGACGGCCTTGGGGGTGCACCGCTTTCTGGTCCTCTCCCTTCTGGCCTATCTGCTGGCCCACTGGGTGGGGATGGAGGGGAGGGGGAGCTGGCGGGAGGCCAGGGAGGGAGCAGCCCGGGTTCTCTTGCCCGAGCTGGTGGTGCAGGTCATCCTGCGGGAGCTCCATGCCCTGGGTCTGGGGCCGCCGGGGGGAGGGGGTGAAGGTTTATGCGGGGTATGCGGGAGGTGCAAGTTTTGAGGTAGGATTTAAGGATCAAAATGGTGGCCGAGATAGAGTATAGGCTCACGCACGCGAACTTTCTCACTCTTGGTAAACCCTAAGAAAGATTTTGTCTTCCTGACACTCCACAATCGCTGTTCGTATCTGAGGCGCTAAAGCTTCGGATAAGCTTTTAGCAACCGAGCAAAGGTTCACTTGAGGAGCAAGACTTAGGGTAGCAACAAAGGTAAAAGAGTCTCCCTCGTAAGATTCCTCCGCTACTTTTAAAACCCCTGGAACTTTTTCTAGCCTGCGAAGAATCAAGTTGCGGTTTCCTGATCGTTTCAAAGGCGAGATGCGCAGAGCAATTAGACGATTATCATTTAGCCCCCCTTCTCTAGTCAGAAGAGGTACAAGCCTTTTGGCAATAGCAGGAGTCAGCTCCTGCGCAATCAAAGCATTTGCGGCATCAATACTTCCGGCTACGCTATTAAGCGAGAAGACTGCTTTATCAAGTACTTCCCCTGAGCGTGCATCCAGGGCCGAAAAGGTCGCGATGACCTGTGCATTCACTCCCCAATTGCCAGAAAGAATGATATCGCGATAGCTAGCTTGAATGTCTATGGGAACGTAAATAGACGCACCCAAACTCAAAGCTTGGGTCAGCATGTCTTTCCCACGGACAGAATCTAAGGGGAGCATGTATACGGTTATCCAACTGGGGAGATATTCAGTAGCGTTTTCGAGGAATCCCGGCTTCGCATAAATCACCACGGCGGGATCTAGGCAAACGTTAACTGACAGCTTCACCCAGTAAAGTCCCGAAGAGTCCCTTCGATGTTCCAGCAGGCGGAAGTTGTTGATCAAACCCCCATAGCGAGTGGTTATCTCCTGATGGAATACAGAACTTTCCGTTCCCGTGGTTTCGCCATCGGACATTGAGGCGACAAAAACTTCCTTTAGTTTTTCGGCTACAGAAACAAACAGCCCACGAGATTGAGCCACGGCCTGAGAAAGAGCTGTAGCTACACTAGATTTGTAATCGACATCCAGGGCTTCGACGATTGCATCTTCGCTTTTGAAGCATTTAGCCCAACCCACATGAACCAAGGGACTGAGTAAGGTGAGCACCAAAACAACATTTCGCATCATCAGATATAACTTCCCCCTCCTCTCAATGGCTGGAAGTGGTTAGAGGAGGGGTGCAACCCAGACCTCCGGAATTCAGTTGCATGGGAAGCACCCCTCCTCAGGAGCGCCCTAACGGATTTGTGCTACTAACTCATCCAAGGCTTCATCTACGACTTCTTTTAGGGTATCCCGAAGAACGTTTTCCGACACCCCAAGACCTACGTAAGCACCGGAAAGGCCCATGGCGGAGGGAACCATTTTGTTTTTCTCTTTCAGCACCTTGGCCACGACTTTTCCAGATTCGACGTCAACTAAGGAGAGGTTCACAGTAGCCCAAATGTTTTTACCACTAACTGCGATGCCAGGCAAGGACAATCCACCGGCATCTTGAGAACGAAGGCCGGACAAAGAGGCAAGTAAGATATATTGGGCCCCCAATAACTTACCCAACTTTACCTGCTCTTCTGAGTTCACTATGCCAGACAAGGCTAAACCTTGCTCCCTAATGACAGCACTTAAGCGACTCCGCTCTATAAGGTTGAATCGGCTTCGCAAGTACGCATTTTTGAAAAATCCCTGTTCAACTAGGCCCTCAAATATCTCCAAGAATTCTCTAGGGATCCTGTACTGGTCGGTTACATTCAACACCGCCACATTCTGGATGGGGCCATCGTATTGTGGTTGCTGCGCCTTCTGTATGTCTGGTGCCGGAGACGTCTGCGTTGGTGCGCACCCCACTATGAAAACGGAGATCGCCAAGCCAATGCCCAAAAACCCACTCACTCCCTTAACTGGCATCCTCATACCTGACCCTTTTTAGCGTTACCAGTCTCCAACACTTCCAGGAGGCAACGATGGAGCACCACCGGGATTGAAAGGAGCACTCTCACCAGAGCTTCCTGAACCGCCCCCGTCTTGACCAGGAACGCTCCCACCACTCTGATTTTGGTTCAAAGGAACGTCGAGGCGGACCATAACACATATACCCGCATCACCTAGAGAGATGATTTTGGTTCCGGTCACAGTGGCTCCTCTGAGGAAACCCTGAGCTGTACTCTCGGTGATGCTGCCAAAAAAGCTTTTCTGTTGGTTCGAAACCTTGGCAATCCCCACTCTTTCCCCACCAGAAGTCTGAGCTTCCTGCGCCACTACCTCGTTGATTTCCAAGTCACCTGCGGTTTCAGACACATAGATCGCTGTTCCATTCAGAATCTTTACCGCGGATCCCCTAGCTCTCACTTCCGCTCTCCGAACAGCGTTTGAAACACTCTTAATCCCAGACATTCGGTAAATAGTCGGGCTTATGGCGTCGAACTCGTAAACCCGTAAGTAGAGTTTGCCCCCGATGTTGATATATGCTCCCAAAGGTCGCGCACATTGATAAATCAAGTCAAGGAAGTTGGCCGGGGAAAGCGTGTTCCCTTGAAGGGTATAGGCCACTCGAACTTCCCGCCCTTCTTCAGAGGCTGCTGTTTGGGGGGCGATAGGGGTTAACCGAGCGAAAACTAGCGAAGCCATTAGACCCCCAAGAAAAACAACGCGGGGCTGCAGACCTTTTTTTTAAGCAAGGTTCCTTCCCGCATTAGCATACTTTCATTGTTTGAGCAAGGGTAGGGAAATGTCAAGTTCATATGCTCTTGACAAAAGATATTGCAGTAGTAGAATTTCTTGTGCGCCACTTCATCTGGAGGAGGAACGCCGAGGGTGGGTGCTGGACCTAGAAGAAGTCCTCTACCCCGCCACCTGGGCCAAAGCCTGATGTATAGACCGGCTGATAAACCGGCTAAGTGGACTTGAACCACCGACCTCACGCTTATCAATCAGGCACATCCGGAAGACCCCAGGGGGAAAGGCCTCCTCCTTGGGGCACCAGAAGCGGCGCAGGCGGGCGAAGAGGCCCTGCGCCTCCAGGCGGAGGACCTTCCGCCCCGGGAGGCGGGAGAGGTGGGCGGGGCCCTCCAGGTAGGCCTGGTGAGGGGGCCAGGGGGTGGGGTCCACGGGCCTCAGGGTAAGGGACCGGTCTGCAAATCCATGCCCCCCTTCCCCCCGGTGATCCCGGGGGTGGGGGCTGCATAAACCCCGCACCCCTCCCCGGGATCCCCGGCAAGCCTATGCGCCTCAGGGGGCCAGGTTGGGGAGTTTCTGCCCTTCCCTGCGCGAAAGTTCGCCTTCGCGCAGGAGCCCCCCTCGAGGGCGGGCCGGGCACGCCGTCGGCCGGGGTCCGGCCGCCCAAGGGAAGG
>BBBL01000068.1 GCA_001311545.1 Thermus kawarayensis JCM 12314
GGCCCTCCCACCACCACCATCTGGGGCCTCCCCCCCGCCTCCAGCTCCTTGAGGAAGCGGCGGAAGATGCGGCGCTTGTCCCGGCCCAGCACCTTGCGGGCGCTTTCCAGGAAGAGCTCCGCCGGCGGGGGCGGGGGTTTTAGGCCCGCTTCCCGGTAAAGGTCGGCGATGAGCCATAGAGCCTTTCCTTTTCCTCCGGGCTTCCCAGGTCCTTGTAGAGGATGTTGCGCACCGTTCCCGCCCGGCCTCCCCGCTCGGCCATGAGGGCCTCGAGCCAGCGCAAGGACCCCCTTTTCCCCCGGTGGTCCTGGCCTTGGAGGTGGGGACGGAGGCTTCCAGGTAGCGAAGCCAGGGTGTAGAAGCTTCGCGCATAATACCTACACTTTAGCCGGGCGGTGTGTCCTTTGGCAACATGGTTTTAAGCGCGGGGTACCTACGCGGGGTGGCCCCTTTGGGAGGCCTTCCAAGGACAAAGGCCGCCCCCCGCCTGGGGGGCGGCCTTTGGGCCACGCCCTTAGGGGGTGGCCTCGGTGAACTGGGCCTCCTCCGTGGAGCCTTTGAGGGCCAGGGTGGAGGCCTCCCCCTGGGTCAGGGCCAGGACCACCTCGTCAAAGTAGCCCGCCCCCACCTCCCGCTGGTGCTTCACGGCGGTGAAGCCCTGGGCCTGGGCCAGGAACTCCTTCTGCTGCAGCTCCACGAAGGCGGGCATGCCCCGGGCCTTGTACCCCTTGGCCAGCTCCCAGGTGTAGTAGTTGAGGGTGTGCCATCCCGCCAGGGTGATGAACTGGAACTTGTAGCCCATCTCCCCCAGCTCCCGGTTGAACTTGGCGATGGTCTCGTCGTCCAGGAACTTCTTCCAGTTGAAGGAGGGGGAGAGGTTGTAGGCCAGGAGCTTGTCAGGGAACTCCTTCTTCACCGCCTCGGCGAACTTCCTGGCCTCCTCCAGGTCGGGCTTGGAGGTCTCCATCCAGAGGATGTCGGCGTAGGGGGCGTAGGCCAGGGCCCGGGCGATGCCGGCCTCGAGGCCGTTCTTGAAGCGGTAGAAGCCCTCGGGGGTGCGCTCGTCCGAGAGGATGAAGGGCCTGTCCCGCTCGTCAATGTCGCTGGTGATGAGGGTGGCGGCCTCGGCGTCGGTGCGGGCGACGATCAGGGTGGGCACGCCCATCACGTCCGCCGCCAGCCTGGCCGCCTGCAGGGTGCGGATGTGCTGGGCCGTGGGCACCAGGACCTTGCCCCCCAGGTGCCCGCACTTCTTCTCGCTGGCCAGCTGGTCCTCGTAGTGGATGCCGGCGGCCCCGGCCTCAATCATGGCCTTGGTGAGCTCAAAGACGTTCAGGCCCCGCCGAAGCCCGCCTCGCGTCGGCCACGATGGGCACGTACCAGTCCCGGCTCACCTTGCCCTCGGCGCGCTCCACCTGGTCCGCCCGCATGAGGGCGTTGTTGATGCGCTTCACCATCTGGGGCACGGAGTTATAGGGGTAGAGGGACTGGTCGGGGTAGGTCTGCCAGGCCAGGTTGGCGTCGGCGGCCACCTGCCAGCCGGAGAGGTAGATGGCCTCGAGGCCGGCCCGCACCATCTGCACCGCCATGGCCCCGGTGTAGGCCCCGAAGGTGTGAATGTAGGGCCTCTCGTGGAGGAGCCGCCAGAGCTTTTCCGCCCCTCGCCTGGCCAGGGTGTGCTCCACCCGGATGCTGGGACGGAGCCGCACCACGTCCTCGGGCCTATAGTCCCGCCGGACGCCTTTCCAGCGGGGGTCCTTCTCCCACTCCTGGCGAAGGGCCTCGGCCTCTTGCCGCATCTCCGGGGTGAGCATGCTCAAGGGTTCCATGGACCACCTCCGGCCCTCAGTCTGGGGGCGGGGAAGGCCCCGGTGTAGGGTGTAAGCCCGCAAGCTTCACACCCCAGGCGGGTGTAGCCGGCCTCGGGCTACACCCCTGGATGCCCTCAGCGCACCTGCTGGGCGGCGATGAGGAGGGGGTCCCAAACGGGGCTAAAGGGCGGGGCGTAGGCCAGGTCCAGGGCCAGGAGGTCCTCCACCGTCCCCCCTCGGGCCAGGAGGGCGGCCAGGGCGTCTATGCGGAGGGCGCCGTGCCCGTGGGCCACCACCGCCCCTCCCAAAAGCCTCTCCGTCCCCTCCTCGTAGACCAGCTCCACCCAGAGGGGCCGGCTTCCCGGGTAGTAGTGGGCCCCGTCCCGGCTTTGGATGAGGACCTTCTTGGCCCGGAAACCCTCCCTGAGGGCCGCCTCCAGGGAAAGCCCCGTGGTGGCCACCGCCAGGCCGAAGGCCTTGAAGATGGCCGTGCCCGCCACGCCCCCGAAGCGGGCCCTTTTGCCGGCGATGGCGCTTCCCGCGGTGCGGCCGTGCTTGTTGGCCACGTCCCCCAGGGGGAGCCAGTAGGGGCGCTTTAGGACCTGGTGGAAGCTTTCCGCCACGTCCCCGGCGGCATAGACCCCCTCCAGGTTGGTCCGCATGGCCTCATCGGTGGCGATGGCCCCCGTGGTCCTAGGGCCACCCCCATGGCCTGGGCGAGCCCGGTGTTGGGGCGGATGCCCGTGGCCAGGAGGACCAAATCAGCGGCCACCACCCCTTCCGAGGTCTCCACCGCCTCCACCCGGCCCTGGCCCCTCAGGGCCTCCACCCTCACCCCGGTCCAGACCTCCACCCCGTGCCGCTCCAGCTCCTCCTTGAGGAGGGCCCCCACCTCGGGGTCCCAGTGGGGTAGGGGGCGGTCCTTGGCCTCCAGGAGGGTGACCTCCAGGCCCCGCTTGCGGAAGGCCTCGGCCACCTCGAGGCCGATGTACCCCGCCCCCAGGATGGCCGCCCGCCTGGCCTGGGAAAGGGCCTTTAGGAGCCTTTCCCCGTCCTCCATGCTCCTCAGGGTGTAAACCCCTTCCTGCTCCGTGCCGGGGATAGGGGGGACGGTGGGCCTCGCCCCCGTGGCCAGGACCAGGTGGTCAAACCGGTCCTGGAAGGTCCTCCCCTCGGCATGGTCGTGCACCGTCAGGGTGCGGAGCCCGTAGTCCACGTCCACCACCTCGTGGCGGGTGTGGACCAGGACGCCTTGCCTCCGGAACTCCTCCGGGGTGCGGGCCACGAGGTTTTCCAGCCTGGGGATCTCCCCGGAGAGCACATAGGGCAGGCCGCAGGCCCCGTAGGAAACCCAGCCCGACTTCTCGTAGACCACCACCTCCAGCTCGGGGTTTTCCCGCTTGGCCTTGGCGGCGGCGGAGGCCCCGCCCGCCACCCCACCCACGACCACCAGGCGCTTGCCCATGGGGGGTATTGTGCCACAACGGCCCAGGGCCAGATGTCCTTGGGGTCTCCTGGCCCCGGGCTAGCCCTTGGGAAGCCGCGGGGCTTCTTCCCTCACCAGCTTCCCCCCCTTGAGGTAGAGAATGCGCCCCGCCCTTTGGGCCAGCTCCAAATCGTGGGTGACCAGGACCAGGGTGCGCTCCTCCCCCAGGGAGAAGAGAAGGCCTGCCACCTGCTCCCGGGACTCCAGGTCCAGGTTCCCCGTGGGCTCGTCGGCGAAGAGGACGGCGGGGTCCAGGGCCAGGGCCAGGGCCACCCGTTGCTGCTCCCCGCCGGAAAGGCGGCTTGGCGGCTGGTGGAGGCGGTCCTCTAGGCCCACCCTCTCCAGAAGCTCCCTCGCCCGCTCCAGCCTGGCCTTCCTGGGCCAGCCCGCAAGGAGGAGGGGAAAGGCCACGTTCTCCAGGGCGGTGAGGGTGGGGATGAGGTTCCACTGCTGGAAGACGAAGCCCATCCGCCTGAGGCGAACCCCCGCCCTTTCGTCCTCGGAGAGGGCGTGGAGGGGGGTGTCCCCTAGGTAGACCCCGCCTTCCGTGGGGAGGTCCAGGCCCGCCAGGAGGTTTAAGAGGGTGGTCTTCCCGCTCCCCGAGGGGCCCACGATGGCGGTGGCCCCCTTGGGGAAGGCGTAGGTGAAGCCCCGGAGGGCCACCACCTCCTTCTCCCCTTGCCGGTAGCGCTTGCCGAGGTTTTCCGCCCTTAGCGTCATGGTCTTCCCTTCCGGGGCGGTTTACACCCTCCCCAGGGCCTCCACCACCGGGATGCGGCTGGCGTTGTAGGCGGGGAGAAGCCCTGCGAGAAGCCCCAGGCCGAGGGCCACCCCCAGGGCGAAGAGCCCGAGCCTCGGCGTCACCGCCGAGAGGGCGAGGCCCACCTGGTCCAGGGTGTAGAGGTTGATGAGGAGGGAGGCCAGGCCGCCGAGCCCCAGGCCCAGGGCCCCGCCCAAGAGGGCCAGGAGGAGGGCCTCCAGGAGCACCAGGCGGAAGATAAAGCCCCTCCTTGCCCCCAGGGCCCGCATGACCCCAAACTCCCGCACCCGCTCGTAGACGGACATCATCACGGTGTTGGCCACCAGAAGCCCCCCCACCACCAGGGCCACCAGGCTGATGCCGAAACGCACCAGGTCGCTGATCCTTAGGGCGCGCTCGGCAAAGCGCATCACCTCGCCCGTGGTCTGGGCCTTCACCCCGGGCACCGCCCTTTCCAGGGCCCGGGCCACCTCTTCCGCCTTCTGGCCGGGGCTTAGGGCCACCAGCACGGCGGTCACGTTCTCCGTGCCCACGGCCTCCTGGACCGCCCTTAGAGGGACGAAGATCAGGTTGTCGGCGAGGCCGCCCGTTTCCTCCAGGACCCCCTCCACCCGGAGCTCCAGCCTGGGGGAGAGCCTGAGGACGCTCCCCAGGGCGAGGCCGCTCCGCTGGGCCACCTTGGCCCCCACCACGGCGCCTTTTCCCGTGGGGAGGAGGCCGCCTTCCCTGGCCTTTAGCCCGGGTAGAGGAGGTCCGGGGGGACCCCTTCCGGCAGGCCCTGGAAGAGGAAGCTGGCGCTGGGGTCAAAGCCTCCCCGGGTTAGGAAGAGGGTGGGGACCACGGCCCGCACGCCCAGGGCCTTTCCCGCCTCCTCCAGGGCCTTCAGGGTCTCGGGGGGGATCTCGGGGAGGCTGCCGAAGGCGAAGCCCTCCGCTCCCTCGGGCACCACCTGGATGGCAGGCCCCACCCGGGAAAGCTCCTGAAAGAGGGCCCGCCTCAGGCCCTCCCCGAAGGAGAGGAAAAGGACCATGCTGCTGGTGGCCACCAGGACCCCGAGGAGGGTGAGGAGGCTCCGGATGGGCCTGGCCAGGAGGTTGCGAAGGACTAAGAGAAGGACCTCCATCCCCCTAAGCCTACCCCAAGGGGCGGCCAGGGGCGTGGCCTGGCCTACAGGAGGCGCTCCACGAAGCGGGTCTCCATCTCCTCCAGGAACTCCCGGGGGTTCACCTCCTTCCGCTTGGGGTGCGCGTAGTAGGCCTTCTCCGCCCGCTCAAAGTCCTCGTGGCCCACGAACCAGAGGAACTCCCTTTCGGAAAGCCAGTAGGCCCCCAGAACCTTAAAGCCCAAGGCCTCCCGCAGGGGAAGGATGGTTTCCAGGAAGACCTTCTGGAAGGCTTCCTTGGCCCCTTCCTTCAAGGTGTAGCGGCGCATCTGGACCTTCATGGGCCATTGTAAGCGCTATAATCAAAGCCATGCGCACGGCGGAGATCCGCGAGAAGTACCTTTCCTTCTTTGAGAGCAAGGGGCACCTGCGCCTTCCCTCCTTCAGCCTCGTCCCGGAAAACGACCCCTCCCTCCTCTTCACCTCGGCGGGGATGGCCCCCCTAAAGCCCTACTTCCTGGGGGCCAGGCCCATCTTCGGGGGCAAGGAGTGGCGGAGGGTCACCACCTGCCAGGAGTGCCTCCGGGTGGGGGACATTGAGAACGTGGGGCGCACGGGGCGGCACAACACCTATTTTGAGATGCTGGGCAACTTCTCCTTCGGGGACTACTTCAAGAAGGAGGCCATCCTCTGGGCCTGGGAGTTCCTCACGGAGCACCTCAGGCTAGACCCCAGCCGCCTCTGGGTCACGGTCTACGAGGACGACGACGAGGCCTACCAGATCTGGCGGGACCTGGTGGGGGTGCCCGAGGAGAGGATCGGCCGCTTCGGCGAGGACGAGAACTACTGGCCGGGCGGGGCCATCACCCACGGGCCCAACGGGCCTTCTGGCCCCTGCTCGGAGATCTTCTACGACCGGGGCCCGGCCTACGGCACCCCCGACGAGACCGGCCCCAACACCGGAAGCGGGGACCGGTTCGTGGAGATCTGGAACCTGGTCTTCACCCAGTACGACCGCCAGGGCCCCATCCCCGGCCCCGGCATCCTCAAGCCCCTGCCCCAGAAGAACATCGACACCGGCATGGGCCTCTACCGGGTGGCGGCCATCCTGCAGGACGTGGAAGACTTCTACCGCACGGACACCTTCTTCCCCATCATCCAGGAGGTGGCCCGTTTTTCGGGCCGCCCCTACGAGGGGAAGGGGAGCGTGAGCCACCGGGTCATCGCCGACCACGTCCGGGCGGTGGTGGCGGCGCTTTCCGACGGGGTGACCTTCTCCAACACCGGCAGGGGCTACGTGATCCGGCGCCTTCTCCGGCGCGCCCTAAGGCACGGCTACCTCCTCGGGCTTTCCGAGCCCTTCCTCCACCGCCTCGCTCCCCTGGTGGCGGAGCTTCTCGGGGACTTCTACCCGGAGATGCGGGAGAACCTCCCTGCGGTGGAAAAGCAGATCCGCCTCGAGGAGGAGCGCTTCCTGGAGACCCTGGAGGGAGGTTTGAGGCGGCTTGACACCCTGCTTTCGGGTCTAGGGCCGGGGGAGGTCCTCCCCGGAAAGGAGGCCTTTAGGCTCTACGACACCTACGGCTTCCCCCTGGACCTCACCGTGGAGATCGCCGCCGAGAGGGGTTACGGGGTGGACACCGAGGGCTTTGAGCGGGCCATGGAGGAGCAGCAGGAGCGCTCCCGGGCGGCCATGGCCTTTGAGCGGGAGATCTTCAAGAAAAGCGCCCAGGTCCTGGAGGAGCTCTACGCCGAGCGGGGGGCCACGGAGTTTGTGGGCTACGGGACCTTGGAGGCC
Organism: Thermus kawarayensis JCM 12314; assembly: GCA_001311545.1. Next base: position 6,958 of record BBBL01000068.1, read on the forward strand.
GAGGCCGAGGTCCTGGCCCTTCTGGCCGGGGACGAGAGCGTGGAGGAGGCGGGCCCCGGCACCGAGGTGCAGGTGGTCTTGGACAAGACCCCCTTCTACGCCGAAGGGGGCGGGCAGATCGGGGACTTCGGCCTTTTGGAGTGGCCCGGGGGCCGGGCCCGGGTGGAGACCACCAGGAAGACCGAGCGGGGGATCTTCCTGCACCGGGCCCGGGTGGAGGAGGGGGCCCTCCGGGTGGGGAAGAGGGTGCGGGCCCTGGTGGACCCCAGGCGGCGGGACACGGAGAGGAACCACACCGCCACCCACCTCCTCCATGCCGCCCTTAGGGCCGTCCTCGGCCCCCACGTGCGCCAGGCGGGGAGCCTGGTGGCCCCGGAAAGGCTCCGCTTTGACTTCACCCACCCCGAGCCCCTAAGGCCCGAGGAGCTTGAGCGGATTGAGCTTCTCGTGAACCGCTGGATCCAGGCGGACTTCCCCGTGACCTGGCGGTACCTGCCCCTGGAGGAGGCGAGGAGGGAAGGGGCCATGGCCCTCTTCGGGGAGAAGTACGGGGAGGTGGTCCGGGTGGTGCGGGTGGAGGGAAGCCCGGAGCCGGGCCTCGAGTCCAAGGAGCTCTGCGGCGGGTGCCACGTGCG
>BBBL01000069.1 GCA_001311545.1 Thermus kawarayensis JCM 12314
GCCTCGGCCATCTCCATGGCCGGAAGGAGGAGGGAGAAGATGGCTGGCCGCCAGCATCACCCCGGCGGCGAAGCCAGCATCCCGTCCAGGAGCTTGCGGCTGGGCTCCCGGGTGAGGAAGACGCTGGCCGCCCCCAAGGCGGTGAGCCCCCAGGTGAAAAGCCCTCCCATGAGGGCGTGGAGGATGGGGGATTCCATGCCCCTATTTTAGGGATACCTAAAATCCCGGGCAAGCCCGGGATGGGGTATCCTGAAATAAGGTATGCTGGATAAGCTTAAGCGCTTAGAAGACGAGTACCGGGAGCTGGAAGCGCAGCTTGCGGACCCCGAGGTCCTCAAGGATCCCAAGCGCTACCAGGCCCTCTCCCGGCGCTACGCGAGATGGGGGAGGTCCTCGGTCTCATCCGCGAGTACCGCCGGGTGCTCACGGATTTGGAGCAGGCGGAAAGCTTCTGGAAGACCCGGAGCTGCGCGAGGTGGCCAAGGCGGAGAAGGCGGAGCTGGAGGAGCGGAAAAGGGCTTTGGAGAAGGAGCTGGAGCGCCACCTTCTGCCCAAGGACCCCATGGACGAGCGGGACGCCATCGTGGAGATCCGGGCAGGGACGGGGGGGGAGGAGGCGGCCCTTTTCGCCCGGGACCTCCTGGAGATGTACCTGCGCTTCGCCGAGGAGGTGGGCTTTGAGACCGAGATCCTGGACTCCAACCCCACGGACCTGGGCGGCTTCTCCAAGGTGGTCTTTGAGGTGCGGGGGCCCGGAGCCTACGGCACCTTCAAGTACGAAAGCGGGGTCCACCGGGTGCAGCGGGTTCCGGCCACCGAGACCCAGGGCCGCATCCACACCTCCACGGCCACGGTGGCCGTCCTGCCCAAGGCCGAGGAGTCCGACTTCCAGCTCAACATGGACGAGGTGCGCATTGACGTCATGCGGGCTCGGGGCCGGGGGGCCAGGGGGTGAACACCACGGACTCGGCGGTGCGGGTGGTGCACCTGCCCACGGGGATCATGGTGACCTGCCAGGACTCCCGGAGCCAGATCAAGAACCGGGAGAAGGCCCTCATGATCCTACGAAGCCGCCTTCTGGAGATGAAACGGGCGGAGGAGGCGGAAAAGCTCCGCCGGACCCGCCTCGCCCAGATCGGCACCGGGGAACGCTCGGAGAAGATCCGTACCTACAACTTCCCCCAGTCCCGGGTCACGGACCACCGCATCGGGTTCACCACCCACGACCTCGAGGGCGTCCTCTCGGGAAAGCTCCAGCCCCTTCTGGAAGCCCTCAAGCGGGCGGATCAGGAGCGCCAGCTGGAGGCCATGACGGAAGCGTGATGCGCCGGGAGATTCTGGTGGTGGCGGCCATCCTCCTGGACCGCCAGGGGCGGGTGCTTTTGGTGGGCAACGACTGGAGCCGAAGGGGGCAGGTGCGCTACACCCTCCCCGGGGGCACCGTGGAGCCCGGGGAAACGGTGCTGGAGGCCCTGGTGCGGGAGGTGGGGGAGGAGACGGGCCTTAAGGTGAAGGCCATTGAGCACCTGGCCTACGTCATCCAGGTGGAGGACCGCCGTAAAAACGAGCGCACCCTAGCCATGGCCTTTCGGGCCAGCTACGAAGGCCTTCTGAACCCTAAAGACCCCGACGGTCACATCGTGGAGGCCCGCTTTTTCACCCCGGAGGAGGCCGCCCAAAGGCTGGCCAACCACCGCCCCCTGAAAGAGCCCCTGCTGGACTACCTGCAGGGGGAACGGGGCCGCTTCTACGCCTACCCGGGGTGGCCCCCGGGGGTGCGGGTTTAAGGGCCAAGCTTGCGCTTGAGGTAGGCCATAAGCTCCTCCAGGGTTCTGCGGAGGGCCCTTTGCTCCTCGGCCAGGGCCTCGAGGGGGTCTTTGGCAGGCTCCACCCCCGAAAAGGTCTTGAAAAGCAGGGTGGCGTTGCCGCACCGGGGGCAGACCACCTCCGCGGGCCGGACCGAGGGGGCGTAGAAGGTGCGGGTGCCGCACCGGGGGCAAAGGAGGTACTTGGCCCCCAGGGCCTCCCCTTTGCGCACCGCCTCTTCCAGCTCCTTGGCCTCCTCCCGGGGAAAGCCCAGGAAGTAGTCCTCCCCCACCCTAAAGGGTCCAGGCTCTCTTCGGTGCTCCGCAAGTCCCCCCGCTTCCCCTCCGGCACCTCCCAGGTGAAGCCGTTCCAGCGGAAATGGCGGAGGTGCTTGCGCCCCTCCAGGTCCTCAATCTCCAGGATGAGCTGTAGGTGGGGGTCCTTGGGGTAGTAGTAGAGGCGCACCGCCTGGACCCCGGAGAGGGCCTTGGTGCGGGGGAAGGCATAGGTCAGAGGGCCTTCCCCCTTGGCGGGATAGCCCACCAACCGCTCCACGTCGTAGACGGTGAGGCCAGGCCGGTCCACGTCTCCAAAGAGGAGGCGCTCCACGTACCGGAAGGCGGCCTCGAGGCCAGGATCCACGACAAAAGTCTACCCCGGAGTCCGCCCCCTGGGTAGGGAGCCCTAGGGCCAGGCCACGCAGTAAGGTCTGAGCACCGCGTACCCCCCACCCCCGTACCGGGACAGCATGGCCTCCTGCACCCCCTTCTCGGGCCAGAGGTAGTCCACCACCAAAGGGGCGTCCTCGTTCTGGGCCCCGCCCAGGTTCCACTGGCCCGCCTCCCTGCCCACGGGCCGGAAGTGGTCGGGGCCGTAGCCGTCCTGGCTACCCACCAGCACATAGAAGCAAACCCTCTGCCCCGGGGCAGGGTTGAAGTGCTTCTTGTCCAGTTGCACGATCACCTCCTTGTCCGCGGGGTTGCTTCCCACCACCACCCCCTCGGCGGTATCGGCGCCCTCGGGAAAGCCCACCCTCTGCCCGTACTGGGGCCAGCCCGCCACCTTGAGAAAGAGGTCCCAAGGGTGCTCCGGGTCAAAGGCCACCTTGGCCCCCTTGGCGAAAGTGTCGGTGCGCCCCCCCTCCTTGAAGTCCAGGTAGACGTTGAGGAGCTGGTGGCTGAAGCCCGCGGGGGCCCCCAGGGATTGGTCATCTCCTTGAAGGTGAAGACGAAGGTCCAGGTGGCCCCCCCGTCCAGAACCCGCATCCCTAAAAGGTCAAAGAGGCCCCGGAAGGGGGCGAAGGCGTTGTCCTTCGGGTAGGTGTAGGTGCCGGGACCGTGCTCGTCCCCCTCAGGGTCCTTTATGGCCAAAACCTCTTTCCCGGCCAGGCGCTGGGGCAGGGAGAGGGCCAGGGGGCTGTTGTTGGGGGCCGTGTCCAGAATCCGCCCCCCCTTCTCCAAAACCACCGCCAGGCGCAGGGTATCCCCCGCCTCCGCCTTCAGGGTGGCGTAGGGAATGCGCATCTCCACCACCTCCCCCACGTAAGCCCTTCGGCCCGCCAGGTCCGCAGGGGAGCTAGCCAACCTCCAGATCCCGTCCCGGTAGGCGTAGCGCACCAGCACCGCCTCCCTTTCTTGTACCCGGTCCATGTCCAGGGTGATCCTTTGCTGCAGGGGAAAGCCCAAGGAAACCGCGCCCCCTTCGGGGAAGGCGGCTCCGCCCTCCTCCCCCGGCGTGGTGGCGTAGACGTGCAGGCGGAAGCCCTGGCCCACCAGGTCCCGGGCCGAGACCCCGTCCCGAAAATCCACCCGTAGGTAGACGTTCTGCTCGTCAAAGCCCAGGTAGACCCCTTGGAGGAGGTCGTCCGGCGTCTGCATGGTGGTGCCGTCGGCATCGGGCAGATGGGCGGCCCCCTTCCATTCCTCCGGGGGATCCACCCGTCCATCCAGCCGAGGCGTTATCCGGCCCGGAAACCCTTGGGGCCGCGCGGGAGGGCGGACGGCCACGAAAAGCTCCTCAGGAGGCTTCTGGCCTAAGGTCTGGTAGACCGCCTGGAGGAGGGCGCGGAAGGCCTCGTCAAAAGGGGGGTTGTTGGGGAAGCCCGTGTCCTGGCCGTACCACCAGAACCAGTCGGAGGCCTCCGCAGCGTAGACCAGGCCCATGGCCTTCTCCACCACCTGGGGGTTTCCGCCCCCCTCTTTGTAGGCCAGCACCGCCTGCCGGGCGCGGCTTAAGCGGTCCCAGGCCTCGTTCTCCTCCGGCTCCCCGGCCCACATGGCGAAGTCCCCGGCCCACCCGCCAGCCCCCAGGCGGGCGATGGGCACCGAAGGAAGCCCCAGGACCTCGGAGAAGCGCACCGTTTCGAGGGTGCCCCTGGCCTGCTCCTCTGCCAGGCGCTTGTAGAGGAGGCGGCGGAAGGCGTTGCCGTTTTCGGGGTAGTTCTCCCAGGCGTTCTCCCCGTCCAAGGCGATGGTGAGGACCGCCTCGGGGTTTTGCCCGATCACCTGACGGCGGATCTCCAGAAGGGCGGCGATGAAGTCCTCCACCGCCTGCTGGGCGGGCATCTGGCTGTAGCTGAAGCCGATGCGGTCCGAGAGGTCCCGATGCCGGAAAAAGAGGACCACCCGCTTGCCGTCCTTTTCCACGCGGTAGAGGCGGGTTAGGGTAAGAGGGTTCACGGGGAAGCCGCTTTTACCCAGGATGGCCTCGTCGGTCACCAGGAAGCCAATCCCCTCCCTTGCGTAGAGCTCCGCCGCCTTCTGGCTCACGGCCCCCTCGGGGGGCCACATGCCCAAAGGCTCCTTCCCGAAGAGGGTCCTGAAGTACTCCTTTCCCGACCGCACCTGCCAAAGGGCGTCCTCGGGCCAGGCGATGGGCTCCTTGGGAAGGGGCAGGGCCGGGTTGGACTCGCGGACGGCCTCCTTGTCCAAGAGGATGGGGAGGATGGGGTGGTAGTAGGGTGTAGTGATGAGGTCAATCTGGCCCCGCTCCCAAAGCCTTTGGTGCAGGGGCAGGATAGTAGCCATGAGCTCCAGGTGCTTCTTTAGGACGTAGTCCAGGTCCTCCTGGGTGAAACCGCGGTCCTTGTTGCGGAGGGCCCTCAGGCGGGGGTCGCGCTCAATATAGTCCCGGTTGATCCAAAGGAGGTTCCAGAGCACCCGAAGGTCGGTGAGGTCCTGGTCGGTAAAGGCTCCGCCCCGGTTCTTTTGCGCCTGGAGCTCCCGGTAGCGGGGGCTTGCCTCCACGAAGCGGGGATTGATGTCAAAGAAGCGCTCTGCCACGAAGGCCCGTTCCTCCGGGGTGAGGGCGCTTGCGGGCTTTTCGGAGACCCGCCAGTAAGCGTCCCTGGCCTTGCCGGAGAGGTAATCCTGGATTTGCTTAAGCAGGGTGGAGGTGTAGTCAAAGGTGACCTTGATCTCGGGAAACTCCAGGAGCACCTCGGCCATCCAAGGGTAGTCGTTCACCCCGTGCATGCGCACCCAGGGTCCCTCGTACTGGCCGGTGATGGGGTTTTCGTAAGGAGCTGGTGTTGGTGCCAGAGGATGGCCACCTTGAGGGACTGGGCCAGGCCCGTGGCCAGGAAGAGGGCCGCCGCGAAGAGCTTTCCCTTCACGACTTCACCCCCCGCCCGTTCATGGAACCGCCTTTTGGAGCCATGCGCCCATTCTACGGCGGGAAGGCGGGGATAATGGTCCCATGGCCCTCCTCTTCACCCCTCTAACCCTTCGGGACCTCAGGTTCAGAAACCGCCTGGCCATGTCCCCCATGTGCCAGTACTCGGCCACAGGAGAAGGAGAGTCACGGACTGGCACCTCCTCCACTACCCCACCCGGGCCCTGGGCGGGGTGGGGCTCGTGGTGGTGGAGGCCACAGCGGTCCTCCCCGAGGGCGGATCAGTCCCTTTGACCTGGGGATCTGGTCCGAGGACCACCTCCCGGGCCTTAGGGAGCTTGCGAGGCGCATCCGGGAGGCAGGGGCGGTGCCGGGGATCCAGCTCGCCCACGCCGGGCGAAGGCGGGCACGGCCCGCCCTTGGGAAGGGGGGAGGCCCTTGGGTTGGAAGGTGGTGGGGCCGAGCCCCCTCCCTTCGCCGAGGGCTACCCCGTGCCCGAGCCCCTGGACGAGGGAGGGATGGCCCGGGTCCTCGAGGCCTTCGTGGAGGGGGCCAAGAGGGCCATCAGGGCGGGCTTTTCGGTGGTGGAGCTCCACATGGCCCACGGCTACCTGCTCTCCTCCTTCCTCTCGCCCCTTTCCAACCGGCGGGAGGACGCCTACGGGGGGAGCCGGGAGAACCGCATGCGCTTTCCCCTGGAGGTGGCAAGGGCGGTGCGGGAGGCCCTCCCCCTGAGCTTCCCCTTCTGGTGCGGGTCTCGGCCACGGACTGGGGGGAAGGGGGGTGGGGCCTCGAGGACACCCTGGCCTTCGCGGAAAAGCTCAAGGAACTGGGGGTGGACCTCTTGGACCTCTCCTCGGGCGGGGTGGTGCCGGGGGTGAGGGTCCCCGTGGCCCCCGGCTTCCAGGTGCCTTCGCCGACGCCGTGCGGAAGCGGGTGGGGATGAGGACGGGGGCGGTGGGGCTCATCACCACCCCCGAGCAGGCGGAGACCGTGCTCCAGGCGGGAAGCGCCGACCTCGTCCTCTTAGGCCGCGTGCTCCTCAGGGACCCCTACTTCCCCTTGCGGGCGGCCAGGGCCCTGGGGGCGGAGGCCCCTATCCCGCCCCAGTACCAGAGGGCCTTTTGATGCCCCTCCACGGGCCCCTCTGCCCTATCCCTCGCTTCCCAGAAGCTCCAGGAGGGCCCTGCGGTGCGCCTCGTAGGCCGCCCGGCCCTGGGGGGTGAGGGCCACCCAGGTCCTCGGCCTTTTGCCCCGGTACCCCTTTTCCACCCGCACGTACCCGGCTTCCTCCAGCCTGGCCAGGTGGCTGGAGAGGTTGCCCTCCGTGAGGCCCAGGGCGTCCCTGAGCCAGGAAAACTCCGCCCGGGCCCCCTCCCCCAGGGCATAGAGAAGGGCCATGATCCGGAGGCGGGTCTCCTGGTGGATCACCGGGTCCAGCGCCAAAGGAGCACCCCCCCGTAGACCAGGGCCCAAAGCCCCACCGCGCCCATCCCCAGGTGGAAGAGGTGGGGGAAGGCCCGATAGAAAACGAGGTCCACGGCGAAGAGCCCTAGCCCTGCCCAGGCCATTCCCGGGATCCGCCATAGGGTGCCCAGGTAGGCGTAGGCGAAGGCCACCAGGCTGACCAGGAAGCTTTCCCCCTAAGGTCCGTGGGCGGGAGGAGGAGGAGCCAGTGGAGGAGGGCGAAGAGGGTGAGGAGGGCCCAGAAGTAGAAGGTCTGGAGCCCCAGGAAGGTCCTCACGCTCACCCCCTGCCGGGCCCCCAGGTAGAAGGAGAGGAGCCCGCCCAGGGGGCCCGCCACCGTCCAGAAGCGCCCTCCCACCTCCGGATTCCAGGCCAGGAGAAAGCCTCCCAAGGCCCAGAGCGCGCCCCAAAGCACGAGGGCCCATCCTCCCAGGAGGGCGAGCCTTAGCCGGGCCTCCCCCTCCGCTTGGTCCAGGCGCTTTAAAAGCGTCCGGGCTTCCTCCCGTTTCACGGCCTGCCTCCCCCCAGGAGCACCCTAAAGTACCCGCCCCCTCCGGCAAACCCCAGGGGAAGGGCGTACCCTCCGCCGAGGCCCAGAAGCCAGCCCCCTTCCCGCCCGAAGAGCAGGAAGGCCCGGACCCCCAGGTCCACGGAGAAAACCGCCCCCCGCCCGGCTTTCCCCACCAAGG
>BBBL01000070.1 GCA_001311545.1 Thermus kawarayensis JCM 12314
AATCCTTACACGACCGGGGGTCCCAATCCTTTTTCCGCCTTGAGGCGGCGGCCACACTCGTCCGCGTAGATCGCGAAAGCCGGTTCCACCGGGGCCAGTTTACCCGGAAGAATCTGCACGAACCCCCCTTGCGCCCGCACGGGAAGCGCTATGCCTCAACCGCTTCCCAGGATTGCCGTTGCACCCGCAGAGAACAGGCCGTATCGTGTGGCCATGCCGCGCACCAGCAAACGTCCCCTTCCCCGCCACGTCCTCCGCATCGGCGAGAGGCGGCGGGAGCTCGGCCTCACCCAGGAAGAGCTCGCCCGCATGGCGGGCTTCTCCACCAGCCTCATGGCCAAAATCGAGCGGGGCGCCGTGGACCCCAAGACCCTCTCCGCCCAGTACCTGGTGGGCCTCGCCCGGGCCCTCGGCCTCACCCTCTCCGAGGTCATGGGGGAAGAGGTCCCCGGGGACGACCTGGGCTTCGTCCCCTTCACCCTCCCCGTCTACACCTCCCCCGAGGAGCTGGAGGAAGGCAAGCCCGCCTCCCGGGCCTTCCTCGCCCCCGCCGAGCTTCCCCGGGGGGCGGTGGTGGAGCGCCTGGCCTTCCTGGAGGTCCCGGGGAGGTGGCTCGCCACCCTGGACGTCCCCTTCCCCACCGCCCGGCGGGCCTGGGTCCTCACCGAGCTCAGGCCTCTCCTCCAACCCCAGGCCGTCTACCTGGGGAAGGCCCAGGGCCACGCCGCCTTCTTCCCCCACGAGGCCCTGGAGAGGGATCCTCTGGCCCTCTACCCCCTCCACCCGGACCTCCCCACCCTCTGGCTCAAGGAGGAGCGCCCCGAGGTCCTGGGCCTGGTACGGGGATGGCGGGTGCTATAGAGGCCATGTATTGCCAAAATGGGTGGTATATGCTAACCTCTAGTTGCGGCTAGCCAACCCTGGGGTGAGCGTGCTAGACTCCAGGGTTAAGGAGGTGAGAGCTCACCTAGGGACGGGTAGCGGTAGGCAAAAGTAGGAAGACCGGGGTTTCCCCCGATCCCTTCACCGCAACCATCTTGTACCCTCGCGATCGGCTAATCCGAGGGTACCAAGCCGAAGGGAAAATGTCAACCCGGGTGGAAGCCCCACGGGCCCCAGGGCCGGGGGTAAGCGGCCCATAAAGGACCGTGGGAACGCAAGTCGGCTGGACCCATCTGGAAGCGCCAAACGGCTACACCCTTATTCCCAATCCCCTCTTGAACAAGCTCTTCTCGGCTAAGCTGTCGGCCACCGCCCACTCCGTCTTCCTCGCCCTTGCCACCCGCCGCAACCTCCGTTCCAACAAGGCCTCCACGAAGGACCTGGCCCGCTTCCTCGGGCGGGACCAGCGCACCGTGGAGAAGGCCCTCCTCGCCCTCTGGGAAAAGGGTCTGGTGGAACGGGACGCCACCGGGTGGTGGCTCTCCGATGCCTTGCCCGGGCAGGACCTGCAGGCCCCCGTGCACGCCGTGCAGACCCCCTTGCAAGCCTTGCAAGGCGCGGGCGAGGAAAACGCCCTCCAGGACGGGCTTCCCTCGGCGCGGGAAATAAAGGAAGAAGTAACCACCGAAGAAAATCCTCCTCATCCTCACGCCCAGGCGGCGGAAGCGGAGGAGGTTGAAGAGGTAGAAGCTGACCACAAAGCCCCGGAGGAAAGGGCGGTCCCCGCCTCCCCCTCAGAGGGAGGTGAGAAAGCGATCTTCCCGGTTCCTTCGCCGTCTCCGGCCTCTCCTTCCTCCTCTGGATCTTCCCCGGCGCTCGTGAAGGATGGCACGAATCGCCCCCTCCAGGAGGCCTTGAAGCGGGCGGGCCTCTGGGGGGACTTCTACCGGGTCTTCCGCCCGGGCTTCGCCCACGGGGGCCTGTGGCGGGCCTACCTGAAGCGCCTGGAGCGGGAGGCCCTGCCCCTGGGGGAGGCCTTCCTCCAGGTCCTGGGCCGCACCCTGGAAGGGGCCCGCCTCGGCGTGGTCCGCTACCCGGCGGCCTACCTGGACCGCCTTCTCCGGGACCTGGCCCCGACCGAGCGCCCCTCCCTTCCCCCGCCGTCCCTTCCCCTGGAAGAGGTGCCCCGGGACGCCCTCCTCCTCCTCCCGGACGGGAGGCGAGGGTACTTCGCCGGGTGGACCGGGGGCGGGACCAAGGCTTCGTGGAGGTGGATGGGGTGGCCCACCTGGTGGACCGGGAGAGCGTCCTCCAGGCGCGTGTGCTAGGTAGAGGGGAATGGTCACGACGCCCCCTTCACCTTCCCTGAGCCGGGTTCCCCTAAGGTTTGGCGCCCACTACGCCGCCGTGGTGATGGTGGAAGGGCAGGTCTTCGTGAAGGAGAGCCGGGCTCCGAACGGCCAGGTCTACACCTTCTACCGCCTCCGCCTCCCGGACGGGAGCTTCCTCCGCCTGCCTAGGGTCCACCGGGGCCGGCCCATGGCCGGGCTTTTGGGGGCGCGCATCCGGGCCACCTTTTGGCCCCGCACGAACGGCCAGGGCCTGCTGGAGAAGTCCCTTCGCCTTGGTCGGATCGGGGTTCCCAGGGGGGACGGGAAGGGCCACCCCTTGATGGCCGCCCAGGGCCGCGTGGCTTCGTGGACCGGGAGGAGGGGAGGTTTGGCCTCGAGGTGCGGCCCAATCCTGGGGGACGCCTCAAGGAGCCCTTCACCCTCACCCTCTGGGCCCCCCTCTCCCTCCTCGAGGGCCTGCCCCCCGTGGGAAGCGGGATCTATGTGGAGGGGGAGGCCCGCTTGAAGACCCGGCGGCTCGTGGCGAAGAAGGTGGAGCCCGCCAGGCTTTGGGACGATCCCTCTTGAAGTAGAGGGAAGTTCTGCTGGCCTCGAGGCCGTAGCGGGCAGAACAGGGGGTTTTTCCGGGCCGGTGATTTCAAACACACCCGTTGTGGGGTTTGACTCACGACGCGGGGTGGGTTATATTGCTTCCAACCATGAAGAAGACCGTCCTCATCCCTCTCAAGGACTGGGCGATGGAGCAGGGGCTCTCCTACTCCGGCGCCCTCAAGCAGATCCAGGAGGGGAGGCTAAACGCGCGGCGCCTTGGCCGCTACTGGTACGTGGTCAAGGAAGTAGAAGCCCCCGTGGGAGACGGGGTGGTCCTCACCCTCTTTACCCACGCCGGAGGCGCGGGGAAGACCTCCCTGGCCCGGGACCTGGGGTACGAGATGGCTTCGCGGGGGAAGCGTGTTCTTCTCGTGGACGTGGACCCTCAGGCCAACCTCTCCGCCTGGCTCGGTATCGTGGACGCCCCGTGGAGGAGACCCTTCTCGGCCTCCTAGAGGCAGGGGGCGCCTAAGGCCGAGGGAGGTGCTTCCAGGGGTTAGCCTCATCCCCGCGCATGTGGAACTTGCCCGGGCCGAGCTTGTCCTCATCCGGGAGCCCTACAAGATGTTCGCCCTGAGGAAAGCCCTGGAAGCCTTCCGGCAGGAGTACGACCTCATCCTCGTAGACTCCCTGCCCTCTCTGGGCTCCCTGGCTGGAGTTGCGGGTATGGCCGGGGACGGCCTTCTGGTTCCCGTGGAAGCCTCGCCCAAGGGCCTTCAGGCCCTGCCCACGGTGCTTTCCGTGGCCCAGGACTACGCCGAGGGGTTGGCCTCTCTGGGGATGTGGGGCGGGGGCGCCTTCGTCCGCGCCTCATCCCTAACGGGCTGGAAGGGACGGTCCGGGACCGGGAGGTTTTGGCCCAGCTCGAGGGCCTTGGAGGGCGGATCCCCTTAGCACCCCCCTTGGTGCGCCGTCCGGCGGTGTACCGGGAGGCTCAAGTACAGCGGCTTCCGGTGCAAGCGGTGGGCGGGGAGGAGGTGCGGCGGGAGATGCGGGCCCTCGGGGACTTTCTGGAGGGGATCCTGGAGCAGGTCAAGGCTGAGCTTCACAAGGAGGTGGCCTGATGAGCCGCAAGCCGAGCCCCATGGACCCCTTCCTGGCCAGGGCGCTTTCCGCCTTGGAGGAGATGGAGGGGAAGCCGGTCCAGGCTGGGGGGAAGACGCTTCCCCTCGAGGCCCTCGTCCCTTCTCCCCAGCCCCGCAAGCGCTTTGAGGGACTCGAGGCCCTCGCCCACTCCATCCGGGAAAAGGGCGTGCTCCAGCCCCTCCTGGTGCGGCCCCTGGGGGACGGGAGGTACGCCATCGTGGCCGGGGAGAGGCGGTACCGGGCCGCCCGGATGGCGGGGCTTTCCGAGGTCCCGGTGCGGGTGGTGGAGCTCTCCGAAAAGGAGGCGAGGCTTTTCGCCCTGGTGGAGAACCTCCAGCGGGAGGACCTGAACCCCTACGAGGAGACCGTGGGGGTCCTCGCCCTGCTATCGGAAGACTTGGGGAGGCCCGTGGAGGAGGTGGTGGCCCTGCTCCACCGGATGCGGGACGAGGCGAGGAGGAAAGTTCCCCAAACGTTTTGGGGAGCCTCGAGGCCCGGAGGGTGGAGGAGGTCTTCCGGGCCCTGGGCCGCATGGTTGGGAGTCCTTCGTCCAGGCCCGCCTCCCCCTCCTCAACCTCCCCGAGGACCTGAAGGCGGCCCTGGAGGAGGGGGCGATCCCCTACACCGCCGCCCTGGAGCTCAAGAAGGTGAAGGACGAGGCCTTGCGGAAGGCCCTCCTGGAGGAGGCGAGGGCGGGGCTCTCCCTGCGGGACCTGAAGGCCCGGGTGCGGGAAGCCTTGCGGAGGGAGAAGGCCCCCAGGCCCTGGCACCGGGAGGTGGGGGAGAGGCTCTTGCGGCTGGACCTCGAGGCCCTGCTCCCTGAAAAGCGGGCCAGGGTAGAAGCGCTCTTAGCGGAGCTCAAGGAACTGCTTGGTTAGGTGCGGTTTTTCTCTAGGAGGCGGGGGCGAAGGTGGAGGCGCAAGGTCAGCTGAGCCAAGGTCTGGTGGAGGAAGTGAGGAGCCAACTCAAGGAGGGTCCTGAGCAGGAGCAGGTGGTGGGCCCCTTAGTGCAGTATCTCCTTACCAAAGGCTATAAACTTGAGCAGATCCGCTTCGGCAAGAGGGAGTGGCGGGTGCCCAAGAGCCCCTCGGAGGCCCACAAGCGGGAGAAGGGGAGAAGCTATGAGGGTTTCCCCGTTGACATCGCCATCTTTAACGCTTCTGCGGAGGGCCCTTCTCTTCCTCGCATCATCATTGAGACTAAGCAACCCAAGGAGGAGGCTGGAATCTCTCAACTGCAGGCTTACATGTCCCTGGAACCTTCTGTAGAGCTTGGAATCTGGACCAACTCCGCTGACCCTTCCGCTCCCGCCCTTTTCCTCTACCGTGGAGAGGCGCATCCTAGGCGCAAGCTGGTCAAGGACATCCCCTCTCCCGGGGACCCGATAGTGCCTGACCGCGTACCTCTTCGGTACAAGGACTTGACCGTTCCTAGCCAGGACGTCTTGAGAAAACTCTTCTCCGACCTCATGGACCGCTTGGCCTCCGAAGACGCTAACGTGGTCCGTCCTGATGACCGCCTGAGCGAGCTTTGCAACCTCATCCTTTTGAAGCTGGATGGCGACAGGAGAGCCAAGGCCGAAGGAGAGGAGGCGGAGGTGCGCTGGCGGGCCCTCTCCACTCCCGAGGACACCGCGCGGATGATCCGGGAGTGGTTCCGCAACTTTACCCGGGTCTACCCCGAGCTCTTCACCAGCGAGGAGGAGCGGACGCTGAGGCTGACGGACCGTTCTATCCACCTGGTGGTGGAGGCTTTGGAGGGGTACCGCCTCATCGAGGCGGGAAGTGAGGCGGTGGCCCAGGCCTTCCAGGTGCTTCGGACGGAGGCTCTGCGCTCGGCGGACGGCCAGTTCTTCACCCCCCAGTCGGTCATCGCGGCGGGCGTGGCCCTTACAGGGGTGGAGTGGGACAACTTGGTGATCGACCCAGCTTGCGGTACTGGGGGCTTTTTGATCGAAGCCTTCTTCAACCTGGTGGAGAGAGTAAAAGGAGACCCCACTCAAGCGGTCCGCTGGGCTCAGACCCACCTCTACGGGGTGGACAAGGACCATGTAGCCGTCAAGTTGGCCAAGGCGGTCATGCAGATCGGTGGGGACGGCTCGGCCCATATCTTCCGGGGAGACTCCATAAGGCGGCACGAGTGCCCAGGAACTTTCCTCACCTGCAGTACGAACTGCAGGAGGGGCGCTTTGACCTGGTGCTCACCAACCCTCCCTTCGGCAAGGACCTGGTGGTGGCCGCCGAAGACCTGGACCGGAGCGGGTTTTCCATCCACCGGGCGGGCGGGGGTCCATGAGGAGGGTCCCCGTGGGCCTGGCCTTTCTGGAACTCGCCTACTGGCTCCTGAAACCCAGAGGGCGTGTGGGGATCGTTCTCCCCGAAACCTACTTCTTTAGCCGTTCCTACCGTTGGGTGATGGACTGGCTCCGTCCCCGCCTTCGCCCCCTGGTGGTGGCCAATATCCCCATGGAGGCCTTTCAGCAATATGCCAGGGCTAAGACTAGCTTTTTCGTTTTTGAGAAGCTCGCCGCCGAGCCCGACTTTGATGCCCCTGTCCTCTTTCTCAACCCTAGCACCTGCGGTATAGGCCCTGACGGGAAGGACATCCCTGACAACGAGCTATGGGAGCACGTGCTCCTGGCGAAGAAAGGCGAGCTTCCCCCTGGGGCCGTTCAGGTGAGGCTTGGGGAGGTGTATCGGCGAGGGGTGCTCGTCCCCCGCTACTACGACCCCAGGTATGAAGAGCCCCTGGACCGCCTTCTGGAGGAAAAGGGCCTCGAGGGGGTGAGCCTGGGAGAGCTGGTGGAGAAAGGCTTCTTGGAGTACCGCTTCGGCCACGGTAGCCCCGACCGCCTGAGCCGCAGGGGCGAGGTCCCCTACATCAAGGTGAGCGATCTCCGGGCCGGAAGGGTGAACGTCAATCCCACCAACCTGGTTCCTAGGGAGGTGGCGAGGAGGCTCTGGAGAGGGGGGGAGAGCGGGCTTCGGGCTTGGGATCTCCTCACTCCTATCCGGGCGAGCAGCAATATCGGGGAGTTTGCCGTCCTGCTTCCTGGTGAGGAGGAGCGGGTGCTCACCAAGGAGGTGCTCGTTCTGAGGAGCACGGAGGAAGGCGAAAAAGAAGGGTACACGCCTTTTTACCTCTTCTGGGCGTTCTCTTTGAAAGCGGTCAGGGAGAGCTGGCGGCGGGTCACTCTGATGCAGACGAACCGGGAGGACGTGGGGGACTACTGGAAAGAGGTGAGGATCCCGAAACCGAAGAGCCCCAGCTGGGCGGAAGAGGTGAGCCGCCCCATTCGGGAATACCTTGAGGGTCTGGTCCAGGCCCAAAGGGGCCTCCTGGGTCTGAGGGCTCAGGAGGAGGAGGGGTTCACCTTTGTTCCTTTCTTGAGGCCACCAAGCGTCGGGGACAAGGAGTCCGAGAACAACCCGGGAGGGAATACCTCCACTTAAGGGGCTGGGGTTGAAAACGGCCTAGAACTCCTCCCCCCACCCCGGCACCACCAGGCTCTTCATCCCGGTCCAGTAGGCCACCTTCTCCCTGGGATGCCCCTCCTGGAGGAACCTGCGGATGGCCCGCCAGCGCAAGGGGAGGGCGAGGTCGGCCCGCCTCTTCCCCTCCGCCTTCACCCCGCGAAGTCGG
>BBBL01000071.1 GCA_001311545.1 Thermus kawarayensis JCM 12314
CCGTGCCCAGGCCGTAGTGCTCCAGGTCCGGCCCCCCTTCCCCCCGGCTTGCCGCCTCCACCCGCCTCACCAGGCGCTCGGAGTGGACCGTGAGGACCTCCTCCCTCGAGGCCTCGGGGGGGGAGAGGGGCTTCCGCCACACCCCGAGGGCCTCCAGGAGGGAGGTGAGCATCTCCAGGCGCACGGGGCTGAAGGGGTGGTTGGGACCGAAGTTGTATAGGCGGTACTCGTCCCGGTAGATCACCATGGCTTCTTGGGGGGCCAGAGGACGTCAAACCCCACCCGGCGCAAGGCCTCGGCCAAAAGGTGGGTCTCCAGGGTGTTCACCCGCACCACCGCCCGGACGAAGGCCTCGTCCTCGGGATAGGAGAGGAGGGAGTGGATGTTCACCCCCCGCTCCGCCAAGAAGCCCGTGAGGCGGGAAAGCTCCCCCACCCGGTCGGGGAGGCGGACCTCGAGGCGGCCCGAGGGCTCCGTGACCCCGGTGAGCCTAAGGAGGGCGTCCAAAAGGTCAATCCCCGTGACGATGCCCACGAGGGCGCCGTCCTCCAACACCGGCAGGCACCCGATCTTCCGCTCCCGCATCACCCGGGCCGCCTCCTCCACGGGGTCTAGGGGGTGGGCGGTGATCACCTCCCGGGTCATCACCTCCCCCACCTGGGCGCACCCGGGGCAGGGGCCTTTGGGGTTGAGGTGGCTCGTGGCCAGGCGGATGTCCCGGTCGGTGAGGATGCCCACCACCTTCCCTTCCGCCACCACGGGCAGGTGGCGGATGCCCTTTTCCAGGAGGAGCCGGTAGGCGTCCTCCAGGGCCACCTCCGGCCCCACGGTGAGGACGGGGCTCTTCATCACGTCCTTGACCAGCATGGGGCCAGTATACGGCGAAGGGGCCCCGGAAGCCGGGGCCCATCTAGGGTGGGATGGCCTGACCGGGGTCCCCAGGCTGGCCCGGGCCAGCCTGGGGTGGTGTTAGAGGATGTCGTCCCGGATGCAGGCCTTGTAGTGGCCCGGGGCCACCTCCTTAAGCTCCGGCACCACCTGGGCGCACTCCGGCAGAGCATAGCGGCACCGCGTGCGGAAAACACACCCAGAGGGCGGGTTGATGGGCGAAGGAATGTCCCCCTCCAGCACAATCCGCTCCCGCTTCACCGTGGGGTCCGGTATGGGCACCGCCGAAAGCAGCGCCTCCGTGTAGGGGTGCTTGGGGTTCCGGTAAAGCTCCCGGGCAGGAGCCAGCTCCATCACCTTCCCCAGGTACATCACCGCCACCCGGTCGGAAATGTACTCCACCACCGCCAGGTCGTGGGCAATGAAAAGCAGGGTGAGCCCAAGCTCCTCCTTCAGGTCCTGGAGAAGGTTCACCACCTGCGCCTGGATGGAAACGTCCAGGGCCGAAACCGGCTCGTCCGCCACAATAAAGTCCGGCGCCACCGCCAGAGCCCGGGCAATCCCAATGCGCTGCCTCTGGCCCCCAGAAAACTCGTGGGGGTAGCGCCGCATGTGGTCCGGAGAAAGCCCCACCAGCTTGAGAAGCTCCGCCACCCTCTCCGTCCGCTCCTGGGGTGTCCTCCCTATCCCGTGGATCACAAGCGGCTCGGCGATAATGTCCCCCACGGTCATGCGCGGGTTCAGGGAGCTAAAGGGGTCCTGAAATATAATCTGCATCCGCCGCCGAAAAGGCTCAGAGCGTTCCGGGAAATCCCCGTGATCTCCTGCCCGTCAAAGAAAATCCGGCCCCCCGTGGGCTCAATGAGCCGGAGAAGGTCCGGCCCACCGTGGTCTTCCCGCTCCCGGACTCCCCCACCAGCCCCAGAACCTCCCCCCTATGGATGGCAAAGGAAACCCCGTCCACCGCCTTGACGCTGGCCACCACCCGGGAAAGCACACCCCCGCGGATGGGAAAGTGCTTCCTCAGGTCCCTGACCTCCAGGAGGATGGAGTTCCCCTTCATGCCCTAACCTCCCGGATCTCCCGCCAGCGCACGCACCGCACCCGCCGCCCCTCCCCCGTATCCTCCAAAGGCGGCACCTCCCGGTCGCAAAGCCCCTCCACGTAGTGCTTGCACCGCGGGTGAAAGGCGCATCCAGAAGGAAGATAAAGCGGGTTCGGCACGTTCCCAGGTATGGCCTCCAACCGCTCCCTCCGCTCCGCCGCCACGTCCAGCCGCGGCACCGAGTGCAAAAGCCCGCGGGTATAGGGGTGCAGGGGCTCCTTAAAAAGCGGCACCACCTCCGCCTCCTCCACCGCTCGCCCCGCGTACATCACCACCACCCGGTCCGCCATCTCCGCCACCACCCCAAGGTTATGGGTGATGAAGAGAATGCTCATCCCAATCTCCTCCTGGAGCCTCTTCATCAGCTCCAAAATCTGCGCCTGGATGGTCACGTCCAAGGCCGTGGTGGGCTCGTCGGCAATGAGAAGCGAGGGATTGCAGGAAAGCGCCATGGCGATCATCACCCTCTGGCGCATGCCCCCAGACATCTGGTGCGGGTAGTTGCCAAGCCGCTTCTTGGGCTCCGGAATCCCCACCAGGTCCAGCATGTGCGCCGCCAGCTCCATGGCCTCCCTCCGGCTCTTCCCCTGGTGGAGCATGATGGCCTCCGCAATCTGGTCCCCCACCGTGTACACCGGGTTCAAGGAGGTCATGGGCTCCTGGAAAATCATGGCGATGTCGTTCCCCCGGATCCCACGCATCTCCGCCTCAGAAAGCCGGGTTAGGTCCCGCACCTGCCCGTCCTTCCCACGAAAAAGCACCTCCCCACCCACAATCCGCCCAGGAGGCGTGGGAATCAAACGCATAATGGCCAGCGCAGTCACGCTCTTCCCAGAACCCGACTCCCCCACCACCGCCAGCGTCTCCCCTCTGTCCACGTGAAAGGAAACCCCGTCCACCGCCTTCACCACCCCGTCGTCGGTGAAGAAGTGGACCTTGAGGTCTCTCACCTCCAGCAAGCGCTTTTCGTCCATGTGCACTCCTCCGGGCACTGCCCCAAAGACACCTCACCCGTTATACGCCATACCCGGTCAAAAGAGAAGGGCCTAGGTCTTTCGCCTGGGGTCCAAGGCGTCCCTCAGGCCATCGCCCAGGAAGTTCCAGGAAAGCACCGAGAGGAAGATGAAAAACCCCGGCCAGAGCACCCAAGGACGGTCGGTGAAGGAGGCGAAACCCCCCTGCTGGGCCGCCTGCAGGAGAAGCCCCCAGCTGGTGTAGGGCTCCGTCACCCCCAGGCCCAGGAAGGAAAGGCCGCTTTCCCCCAGGATGAAGCCCGGGATGGTAAGGGAGAGGCTCACGATCACGTAGCTGGCCGTGGCGGGGAGGACGTGCCGGGCGATGATGCGCCCGTCCGAGGCCCCCAGGGCCCTGGCCGCCTGCACGTAGTCCATCTCCCTCACGGAAAGCACGATCCCCCGCACCACCCGGGCCAGCCCTCCCCAGCCAATGAAGCCCAAAAGCCCCACCACCAGGTAGAAGGTGAGGAGGGGTCAATGTTGGTGGGGAAGACCGCCCGCAAGGAGATGAGGAGGAAAAGGGAGGGGATGGCGGCGATGATCTCCACCGTGCGCATGATGAGGTCGTCGGGGTCCAGGCGGATGGGGTCCCGAAACACGCGGTAAAGGATAAGCCCCGCCGCCCCCACCCCGAGGAGCAGCACCGCCCCGTCCACCAGATAGGAAAAAGCCTCCCTTCCTGGGCTCAGCCGAACGAAGGCCAGGGACAGGTAAAGGGCCGTGCCCGCTACCCCAAGCCAGAGGAGGAGGGCCAGGGGCCCCAGGAGAAGGCCCGGGCCCCTCCACAGGGCCGGGGGCAGGGAAAGGGCGAAGGGGCGGCCGGAGAAATACCCGGCGATCCCTCCCAACAAAAGCCCCAGGGCGAAGGAGACCAGGCCGAGAGGATGCCGATGGTCAAGGACACCTGGCCGCCGTAGACAATGCGGCTAAAGAGGTCACGGCCGAAGTTGTCGGTGCCATCAGGAAGATCTTCCTGGGGGGTCCACCCCAAAGAGGCGGAGGTCGGCGCGGAAGACCTTGAAAAGGGTGTAGGGTTGGTCCGGGGTGCGCACGAAGAAACGGATGTAGAACTTGCCCTGGCTTGGGTCTTCCTCGTAGCGGGGCTGCAAGGAAACCGGGTCAATGCTCCGCTTGGTGGCGTAGACGAAGGGACGGGTGAGCCTTCCCGTCTCCGGGTCCACGAGGTGGATACGGGTGGGCGGGTGGTGGCCCTTGGGGGGGTAAAGCTCGTAGTGGTTGGGATCGTAGGGGCTGAAGAAGCCGGCAAAGGCCGCCATCAGGTAAAGCACCAAGAGGATGCGCCCGCCCCATACCGCCAGGCGGTGCTTGCGGAAGCGGTGCAAGACGGGGTTGGTACGCATAACGGTTCCCATAACCCCCTACTCGTAGCGGATCCTGGGGTCCACCCAGGCCAGAAGCAGGTCGGAGATCAGGTTGCCCACCATGAGGAGGACGAGGCTCACGGTGAGGAAACCGGCGATGACGTAAAGGTCCTGGTTGGCGATGGCGTCCAGGAAAAAGGGCGTGATACCCGGCCAGGCCATGACCACCTCCACGAACCCCGCCCCGGAGATCAGGCCGGGAAGAAGCCCTCCTAAGGTGGCCACGAAGGGGATCACGGCGTTGCGGAAGGCATGCTTGTAAAGCACCACCCTTTGGGAAAGCCCCTTGGCCCGGGCGGTGCGGATGTAGTCCTGGGAAAGCACCTCCAGCATCTGCCCCCGCATGAGGCGGGAAAGCCCGGCGATGTCGTTGGCCGTGGCCACGAGGACGGGAACCACAGCGTGCCAGGCGATGTCCAAGACCTGCCTAAGCCTGGGCATCTGCTCAAAGCCCGTGGAGGTCATGCCGGAGACCGGGAAGACCAGGGTGCCCGTCCGGAACTTGATCTGGAGGAGGATGTAGATGGCGATGAGGGCCAGGAAGAAACTGGGCACGGAAAGGCCCACGTAGGCCAGGAAGGAAAGAACCCGGTCCCCCAGGGAGTACTGGCGCACCGCCCCGTAGACCCCGATGGGGATGGCCACCAGGTAGAGGAGGACCGTGGAGGGGATGACGATGACCATGGAGTTCACCACCCGGGGCCAGATGACCTCGAGGACCGGCGCCTGAAAGGCGAAGGAATAGCCCAGGTTGAGGTGGAAGAGGTTGTTCATCCAAAGAAGGTACTGCTCGTAGATGGGCCGGTCCAGGCCGAACTGGGCGCGCAGGCGGGCGATGGTCTCCGGGGTCACCTTGGGGTCCAGCTCCAGCTGGGTCAGGTAGTCCCCGGGGGCCAGCTGGATGATGAGGAAGGCCAGGAAGGTGGCCCCGAAAAAGGTGGGGATCAGGTAGAGGATGCGCCTGAGGATGTATGCGGTCATGGCTTTCCAAAGAGGCCCCGGGGCCTTGGGCCCCGGGGACCCCCAGCACCCGGCTACTTCTTGATGAAGGTGAGTTCCACTTCCCGCTGGCCCCAGATGGCGCTGATGATGGCGTCGGGGTGTTCGCCGCCCAGGCGGTTGTTCCAAGCGGGGTGGTAGTTGGGCCCGGCGATGTAGATGACGGGGAGGAGGCTTGCCTCAATCTCCTGCATGCGGTAGCCGATCTCCACCCGCTTCTTGAAGTCCAGCTCCGTGCGGCCACGGGAGTAGAGGGCGTCCAGTTGGGTCTCCCGGGGGTCCAGGCACTGGCCGGACTTGTTCCACATGTGCAGGTTCCCCTTGCAGGGCACCACGTTGGAGCCGAAGGGCCAGTCCAGGCCGCCCCCGGAGAGTCCGATGATGATGGCGTCAAAGGGCCGGTCGGGACCGGAGGAAAGGAGCTGCCCCACCAGGGTGTTGAAGTCGATGGCCTGGAAGTTGACCTTCACCCCCACCTTCTTGGCCTCGTCCACGATGAGCTTGGCCATCTGCTCCCGCTGGGCGTTGCCGGCGTTGGTGGCCAGGTTGAACTCAAGCCGCTGGCCCTTGGCGTTCACCAGGTAGCTTCCTTGTCCTTCCGGGTGAAGCCGAGCTCGGAAAGGAGCTTCGCCGCCTGCTTGGGATCGTACTCGTACTTGGGCACCTTGGGTTGATCCACTGGGTGAGCACGGGGTAGACGCTGGAGTACATGGGGGTGCCCAGGCCGCCGTAGACGATGTCAATCACCGCCTGGCGGTTGACGAGGTGGCTCATGGCCCGGCGGAACTTGTCCGAGCGGAAGAGGCTCTGCTTGAAGGGGTCCGAGGCCTTGTTCCAGTTGAAGACCATGAACTGGCTAGAGGCCACGGGGGAGGCGTTCACCTTGAGGGTGGCGTCCAGGCGGCCCTGCTGGATGGCCTGGCGGATCTGGGAGATGTGGTCCACGGTGGAAGGAGCCATGAGGTCGATGTTCCCCGCCAGGAACTCCGCCAGTTGGGCGTTGGTGTCCTTGACGATCTTGATCTCGTACCGGTCCAGGTAGGGAAGGGGGTTCCCCGCCTCGTCCTTGTTCCACTCCCCGAAGGCGGGGTTGCGCTTCAGGACCAGGCGCTCCCCGGGGCGGTAGCTCTCGATGAGCCAGGGCCCGCCGGAGACGATGTTCTCCGGCTTCTCGTTCAGGGTCCACATCTTCTTGATGCCTTCGGCCCCCTCCTTCTGGTAGACGGGGCCGAAGACGTGGGCGGGCCAAGGCTCAAAGCTGGCCACGGTGAAGGCCTCGGCGTCCGTCTTGGGGTAGACGAAGCGGAGGGTGTAGTCGTCTATCTTCTTCAGGGTAATGGGCTTGCCGTCAATGAAGAAGGAGTCGTAGCTGTTGGAGCCCACCGCCTTGTCGGTGTGGATGCGCCAGGTGGTGATCCAGTCGTCGGCGGTGATGGGCCGGCCGTCCGACCACTTCATCCCTTTGCGGATCTTGAAGGTGATCTCCAGCTTGTTGGGGCTTACGGTAAAGGACTCCGCCATGTAGGGGATCCAGTCCCCGGTGGTGGGGTCCCGGGTCACCAGGCCCCGCGCCCCCGAGATGAGGTCCGGCACGTTGCCCGCCTCGGCGGTGAGGAAGGGGTTGAAGGTGCGGTAGTCCGAGATCACCGCCGCCCTAAGCGTCCCTCCCCGCTTCACCTCGGAGGGCTTGGCCACCGTCCACTTCTGCGGCCAGACGAAGGTCTGGGCGCTGGCCGCTCCCAACAGGGCCGCAAGACCGAAAACCACCAGGGCTTTTCTCATAGACGTTCCTCCTCTTAAGAGGTCCTACGCGGGTAAGGGTACCCGCTTCCTCAGGACCTTGTCAAGGAGTTGACCCCAGGAAGCGCCCGTGGGAAAATCCCTGGCATAAGGAGGCGACATGAAAGCCGTGGTGATGGAAGCCAGAGGCGGCCCCGAGGTCCTCAAGCTGGCCGAGGTGTCCACCCCGGAACCCGGCCCCAAGGAGGTGCGCATCCGGGTCAAGGCCGCGGCCCTAAACCACCTGGACGTGTGGGTGCGCAAAGGCGTGGCGAGCCCCAGGCTTCCCCT
This sequence comes from Thermus kawarayensis JCM 12314, assembly GCA_001311545.1. Next base: position 7,461 of record BBBL01000071.1, read on the forward strand.
GCCCCACATCCTGGGGGCGGACGCCAGCGGGGTGGTGG
>BBBL01000072.1 GCA_001311545.1 Thermus kawarayensis JCM 12314
CCGCACGCCCCGGGCGGGGAGGAGGCGGAGGGCGAGGGCGAGCCTTTCCGCCAGGGAAAAAGAGGGGCGCGGGGAAGAGGAGGAGTGGACCGCCCGGGTGAAGAGGAAGCTGGCGGCCCAAATGAGGGCGAGGTCCTTGTCCACCCAGGCGAAGAGTAGGAAGAAGACCAAGGGGAAAAGGACCAGGAGGAGGTCCACTCCCAGCCCCTCCCGCCAGAGGAGGCGAAGCTTTAGCCCGAGGTGGCCTCCGGCCGCGGCTTTCGGTTCGGCGCACTCCATTCCTCGACCTCCACGGATGGGTTCCGGCCGCCCTTAGAGAAAAGAATAATCCTCCGGTCTTCAGACCGGGGACACATGGACTTCCCCACGTCTGCCGGAGGCGGACATAGCATGGTGGGCGGTCGTCTCGCGGTATCATGCGCGTGTGCCCGAAGAGCGCACCCGAGTCCCAGGGCGAATACCAGGATTAATTCGGGGTGCGGTAGGGGGTGTGTGGGCGATCTTGGCCGCCTTTGGCCTCTCCCACCGGCTTTCCCCTGGGGAACACCTCTCACGCCGACGGCCGGGGCCGGCCACGCCCACCCCTGACGCTCCCCTGACAGGGGCCCTTCAGGATGGAACCTGGAGGTGAGGGATGAAGCGCAGGGATATCCTGAAAGGCGGTTTGGCGGCGGGGACCCTGGCCCTTTTGCCCAGGGGTGTGGCCCAGGGAGCGCCGCAGAACCAGCCCGCTCTCGGGCGGAGGTACCGGAACCTCATCGTCTTCGTTTACGACGGCTTTTCCTGGGAGGATTACGCCATCGCCCAGGCCTTCGCCCGCAGGCGCCAGGGGCGGGTTTTGACCCTGGAGAGGCTCCTCTCCCGCTACCCCACGGGCTTGGTGAACACCTACAGCCTGACGAGCTACGTCACCGAGTCCAGCGCCGCCGGGAACGCTCTTTCCTGCGGCGTGAAGACGGTGAACGGGGGCCTGGCCATCCACGCCGACGGCACGCCCCTCAAACCCTTCTTCGCCGCCGCCAAGGAGGCGGGGAAGGCGGTGGGCCTGGTGACCACCACCACCGTCACCCACGCCACCCCGGCGAGCTTCGTGGTCTCCAACCCCGACCGGAACGCCGAGGAAAGGATCGCCGAGCAGTACCTGGACTTCGGCGCCGAGGTCTACCTTGGGGGAGGGGACCGGTTCTTCAACCCGGAGAAGCGGAAGGACAAGAAAGACCTCTACGCTCTTTTCGCCCAGCGGGGCTACGGGGTGGTGCGCACCCCTGAGGAGCTTTCCCGGACCAACGCCAGCAAGCTCCTCGGCGTTTTCTGGGACAGCCACGTGCCTATGAGATCGACCGGCGCTTCCAGGGGCTCAAGGTGCCGAGCCTCAAGGAGATGGTCCAGGCGGCCCTGCCCCGCCTTGCCGCCGCCCGCCAGGCTTCGTTCTCCAGGTGGAGGCGGGCCGGATCGACCACGCCAACCACTTGAACGACGCCGGGGCCACCCTATGGGACGTCCTGGCCGCCGACGAAACCTTGGACCTCCTGGCGGGCTTCGTGGACCAGCACCCGGACACCCTTCTCCTCCTGGTCTCCGACCACGCCACCGGGGTGGGCGGCCTGTATGGGGCGGGCCGCAGCTACCTGGAGAGCTCCCTCGGCCTGGACCTCCTAGAGCCCCAGCGGGCCAGCTTCGAGCAGATGCGGCGGGCCCTCGGGGGTAGCCCCGACGCCGCCCAGGTGAAGGAGGCCTTCCGGGCCATGAAGGGGGTGGCCCTCCAGGACCAGGAGGCGGAGATGGTGGTGCGGGCCATCCGGGAGAAGGTGTACTGGCCCGAGGGTGTGCGCCAGGGGGTCCAGCCCGACAACACCATGGCCTGGGCCATGGTCCAGAGGAACGCCAAGAAGCCCGACCGGCCCAACATCGGCTGGTCCTCGGGGCAGCACACGGCAAGCCCCGTGGTGCTCCTCCTCTACGGCCAGGGCCTCCGCTTCGTGAACCTGGGCCTGGTGGACAACACCCACGTTTTCCGCCTCATGGGGGAGGCCCTGGGGATCCGCTACCAGAACCCGGTGATGTCCGAGGAGGAGGCCCTGGAGGTCCTGAAGGCCAGGCCCCAGGGCATGCGCCACCCCGAGGACGTCTGGGCCTAGAGGCCGGAGGCTCCTCCTTCCCCCCCGCCCCGGGCGGGGTTTTCGCGTAGGTTCTGCCCCCAAGCCAAGACAAGGGAAGCCGCAGGGGCTCCCGAAGAGGCCCCCTTCCTCACCCCTTCAACCCGGTGAGGACGACACCCTCCACGATCTGACGTTGAAAGAAGAGAAAGACCAGGAGGACGGGGAGGACCGCGAGGCTCGAGGCGGCATGATCAGGTTCCAGGCCGTGCCTGCCTCGCCGGAGAAGAGGGCGACCCCCACCGGCAGGGTGCGCATTTCCGGGGTCTGCACCACGATGAGGGGCCAGAGGAAGGCGTTCCAGTTACCCAGAAAGGTGAAGATGCCCAGGGCGGCGAGGGCCGGGCGCACCAGGGGGAGGCCCACCCGCCTGAAGACCCCAAACTCGGAAAGCCCATCTATCCGGGCGGCGTCAAAGAGATCCTGGGGGAGGGTTTCGAAAAACTGCCGCATGAGGAAGACGCCGAAAGCGCTCATGAGGCCGGGAAAGAGGAGGCCCCAGTAGGTGTTGGTCCAGCCCCGCTCTGCGCTCATCACGTACCAGGGGATCACCAACATCTCCGTGGGCACCATGAGGGTGGAGAGGATGAGGACGAAGACAAGATTTCTGCCGAAGAAACGGAGCCGGGCCAGGGTATAGCCTGCCAGGCTATCGAAGAAGAGGACGGAGACCGTGGTTACCGTGGCCACCAAGAGGCTGTTTAGGAACCAGCGGGGGAAGCCCGTTCCCCAGAGAACCTGCCGGTAGTTCTCTAGGGTAGGCTCCTGGGGAAGGAAGCGGAGCGAGAAAAGTTCGGGAAAGGGTTTGAGGGAGGTGAGGACCATCCAGAGAAAAGGGAGGACCATTATCCCGCTTCCCAGGGTGAGCAGGGCCAGGGCCAGGAGGTCCCCAAGGCGCCTTCGTTCTCTCATAGCTCCACCTTCCGGGTGAGAATCCGCAGTTGCAGAAGGGTGACGAGGAGGATGAGGGCGAAGAGCACCACGGTGACCGCCGCCGCATACCCCAGCTGGAAGCGGAGAAAGGCCAGCTGGTAAATGTAAAGGGCCAGGGTCAAGGTGCTGTTCAGGGGCCCTCCTTGGTCGGTGAAGTTGAGGTTGACCACCTGGGTGAAAAGCTGCAGATACCCGATGGTGGCGATGACGGCGGAGAAGACCAGGACCGGGTTGAGGAGAGGCCAGGTAATGTGCCGAAAGAGCCGCCAACCCTCGGCCCCGTCGATCCGGGCCGCCTCATAGTACTGGCGGGGGATGCTTTCTAAGCCTGCTAGGAAGAGGACCACCTGGAAACCCAGGTTCTGCCAAACCACCACCCAGGTCACGGTGGGCAGGGCCTGGCCGGGGCTTTGCAGAAAGGGCTGGGGAGGGAGGCCGGCGAGGGCGAGAAGCTCGTTCACCAGGCCGAAGTGGGGGAGAGCATCCAGCTCCACACCCAAGCTACGGCCACCGCCGGGGTCACGTAAGGAGCGAAGTAAACTGCCCGGAAGAGGTCCCGGGCACAGGCGTCCTTTGGAGCAGCAAAGCCAGGCCGAGGCCGAGAAAGAGCTGGGCCGGGACCCCCAAGAGAGCGTAAATGAAGGTGTTGAGAAGGGCCTTTCGGAACAGGGGATCCTCTAGAAGGTGGGCGTAGTGGCTGCGCCCACAAATCGCCGGAGGGTGGGGTCCGCATGCCACTCGTAGAGGGAGAGCCAGAGGGCCTGGAAGGCGGGCAGGATGCGGAAGTAGAGGAAAAAGGCCAAGGGAAGTGCAAGAAAGGCATACGCCCAGAGGCTTTCCCGTCGGCCTAAGGTGAGGCGCACCCTACCTCCAGAACTGGTCCAGGATCTTTTGCTCCTCCTCGGCGGCCATCCTCAGTGACTGGGCCGGGTCCATCCCCTGGAGGAGCACCCGGTTGATGGCGTCCACCATCACCTTGCGCTGGGCGGCTTCATCCACGAAGGGAGTGGCCTTGGCGTAGCCTAGGCTCAGGACGAAAGGGCCGTAGAGGGGGTTAAGCGAGAGTTTCGGGTCGCGGATCAGAGCCTTGCTGGCCGGGAGTTCCCCCACCTTTTCCAGCCAGTAACGCTGGGTTTCCTCCGAGGTAAGGAAGGCCAGGAACTTTAGGGCGGCCTCCCGCTTGGGACCGGTGGCGAGGGGGGTAAGGGCGTGCATCCAGAAGGAGCCGAAGTTGGCCTTCCTACCCCCCGGCCGCTCCACGGGGAGCTCCGCCACACCCCAGTTGAAGCGGGCCCCCTGCTGGACCGTCCCGATGGCGAAGGACCCGTCCACGATCATGCCGATCTTCCCGGCGATGAACCCGTCCCGGTAGCCGTTGTTGCCCGGGAAGAAGCCCGGAACCCCGATCTCGTACTTCCGCACCCAGTCGGTGTAAAAGGCTAGGTCCTGATCCCCGCATCGCTCAGGTAGGCCACCTTGCGTCCGTCGTCCGAGTAGGGCCGTCCACCGAACTGGCGCAGGAGCACCTCCCGTACCAGGTGGTGGTCCTGACCGTCGGGGGCCACGCCGTAGCCAATCTGCGTGAACCGGTTTCCTTGCTTGACGGTGAGCCGCTTGGCGGCCTCGAGGAACTCGCTCCAGGTTTTGGGAGGCCCAGCGATTCCGGCCTGCCGGAAGAGGTCCTTGTTGTAGAAAAGGGCCAGGGTGCGGACGGCCGTGGGTATACCGTAGAGCCTCCCGGATACCTTGGCTGCCTGGACCATGGGCACGAAAGCCTGGTCTACCTGCTTGGCCCAGTCCTCGGGAAGCGGGACCAGGTAGCCCGCCTTAGCCCAGGTGGGGGCCCAGCCGTAGTAGAGGTTCACCACGTCCGGACCTGGCCCGCCGGAATGGAAGTGGCCACCTTCTGCTGGTAGGCATCGTAGGGGAAGGTCTGGTGGAGCACTTTGATCCCGGGGTTTTGCGCCTCAAAGCGCCGGATCAGCTCATTGACGGCCTCCACCTTGGTCTTGAAGTCGTACTGCCAATAGGTGATGGTGACGGGTTGGGCCAGGGCCTGGATGGAAAGGAAGAGGGCTAGCAGGGCGATCGCACCTTTTACCATGGTTTGGCCTCCTTTCTTCCCGGGCATCTTACCATATCCCTTAACGTTCGCCAGCCGAGGTGGCTTTGCAGATCGGGTTGGGCCCGCGAAGGCCAAGGGCCCGCCTTCCCCTCGTCCGCTTCAAGAGGCGGAGCTTTCTTGAGGAAGAGGGGGGCGGGGTGATCACAGGGCGCGGTAGAGGGTGTCGTAGGCGAAGTCCTTCCCCTCGGCTAAGGCGGAAGCGTTGATGGGGCTTTGGGCTAAAGCTTCTAGAGCACGCAGAAGATGCAGTGGTATCCTTTTCATTGGGCTTTACTGGTCACCGGGGATCCATTCTATATTGTTGGTAACTGGCCGCAGCGCGTGAGTCCGGTTTCTTGTCTCCGGACGGAGCTCTTAAGGGAGGGGAGTATGAGGTGGTGGGTTCTTGGGTTCACGGCGTTGGTCCTGGCGGCCTGTGGCGAGGTGTCTCAGATCCCTGGAACTTCTCCCTGGCGTGAGGTCTCCTCAGGAACCAGCGACAGCCTCACGGGAGTCGCCTACGGGAATGGGGTATTCGTGGCGGTGGGAGGGGCGTCCGGCAAGTCTACGATTTTGGTCTCCCGCGACGGCCAAAGCTGGACGCGGGTTTCCTACGATGCCCAATCCTTCCTCAATGGGATCGCCTACGACAACGGCCTTTTCGTGGCGGTGGGGTTTGACGAAACCATCCTCACCTCGCCGGACGGGTACTCCTGGACTAAGGTTCATGGCACCGGGTCAGCCCTCCAGTACCTCAACAGGGTGGCCTACGGTGGCGGGCGGTGGGTGGCCACGGGGGCCTTCTCCCAGCTCCTGGTGTCCCAGGATGCCGGGGCCTCGGCCTGGCAGCGAGTGGATTTGAACGCGCGGGAACTCGTGGGCGTAGTACGGGAACGGCCGCTTCGTGGTTTCGGGACAGCTAGGCCGCCTCTTCACCTCCACCGATGGGGTGACCTGGCAGGCGGTCTCCTCGGGGACGGACGAAGATCTCGGAGATGCGGTCTTTGGTGGGGGGCGCTTCCTGGTCTTTGTCCCCTATAGAGGCAAAGCCCTTACCTCAACGGACGGCCTGACCTGGACCGAGGTGAGCGGCTAGGCGCTAGGTCGGCAACCTACGCCAACGGAAAGTGGGTGGCCGTGGGGTGGGGGGAGAAGGCTTTCCTCTCCCAGGACGGCCTCCGCTGGAGCGAGGAGCCCCTTCCCGGCTACAGAAGCCTGAACGCCGTCGCCTACGGCAACGGCCTCTATGTGGCGGTGGGGGATTACGGGCACATTCTGATCCGTAGGGAGTAGAGGGGTTACGAGGCCTCGGCGTTTTTACCCCCTCAGCACCCGCTTGTACCAGACCTTGAGGGCCTCGAGGTCCCAAGCCACCACCGCCCGGCTCCCGTCCGGGTAGAGGCGCACCTCGTGGCGCCTCGGGAACTCGGGGAGGGATACCAGGGAGCGCCTTCTCGGGGCCTTCCTCCGTTACGAATATTCCACGAGCCAGCGGAGGAGGGCATTGGGCGGTGGCGAGGATGAGGGGTACTTCCTCAGGCTACCCTCCACCAGGGGGCGGCCACCACCCGGTCCACCAAGGGGAAGACCTCCTCCCCCCCGTGAAGGAGGAGCCCGCCCGGGGCCTCGGGGTACTCCGCCAGGAAGGCCAGAAGCCCCCGGGCGTCCTTGGGGGTGGGCCTGGGCGTGGCCTTCACCTCCACCGGCAGGAGCTTCCCTCCCGCTTCCAGGACGAAGTCCACCTCCTGGCCGGAGGCGGTGCGCCAGTAGTAGAGGCCGGGGGGCTCCACCTGGGCGTCCCGGAAGGCCAGGAGGTCTAGGAGGACCAGGGTCTCCAGGTGGGCCCCTGAGGGCTTCCTCCCGGTCAGGTAGAGGGCCAGGGCCGGGTCGGGAAGATAGGCTTTAGGGGCTTTGATCAGGCGCTTGGTGCGGCTTTTGGCGTAGGCCCTGAGGCGGACCAAGAGAAAGCTCACCTCCAAGAGGTTCAGGTAGCGGTGCACCGTGGCCTGGGAGAGGCCCAGCTCCCGCGCCAGCTCAGTCTGGTTCAGAAGGTTGCCCGAGCGCAGGGCCAGGGCCTCCAGGAGCTTGCGGAGCTCGGGCAGGTTCTCCACCGCCCGGACGGGGCACGTCTCCCTCCAGGTAGGTCTGCAGGTAGCCGCGGAACCAAAGCTGGCGCTCCTCCCAGTCCTCGAGGTGGAGGGCGGGGACCGGGAAGCGCCCCGGGCCACCGCGAG
>BBBL01000073.1 GCA_001311545.1 Thermus kawarayensis JCM 12314
CAGGCCCTTGCCCCCCAAAGCCCCGGCCGCCGCCATGGCGGCCCCCGCCTTGAGAAGATCCCTGCGCTTCACCTTTGCCATCTTCCCTCCTCACTGACCAGGGCGGTAGGGAGCCCCGCCCGTGGTTTCCAGGATCTCCGTCATGACCTGCCGGGCCTCCTGCAGCATGGGCACCGCCTGCGAGCCCATCACCCGGGGCATGATGGTCATGAGCATGGGCTCAATGGCCCCCACCAGGACGTCCCTCCCCATCTGCATGGCGAAGAAGCGGCAGGGGGCGGCGAAACCCCCGGCGGGCTGGGTGAGGAACATGATGCGGGCCCACTCGCTCTTGCAGGGCATGATCACCGTCACCGGCCCCACCTTGACGTTGGGGAGGAGGTTGAGCCGTGGGCGGTGAGCTCGGACTCCACCAGGAGCACCACGTCCTCCACCTTGGCCCCGGGCACCCGGTAGAGGAGGGCGGGCATCATGCCGCTTTGGGGGTCGGGCATGAGGCGGGGGCCACCCGCTTCACGGGGCCGAGACGGCCCAAAGCGGCCTCGAGGCGCCAGGTGAGGCGCTCCACCTCCCCGCCGTAGACCTGGAGCATGGAGAAGAGGAGCCTGCGTCAAAGGTGCCCACCATGTACCGCTTCCCCTCCCCGGTGACGAAGACCGTGGGGGCAGAACGATGGCGGCCATGGGGTTCTTGCTCACGGCCTCGGCGCTTCCCTTCTCCGGCTTGAGCACGATCAGGCGGTAATCGGGGAAGCCCGGGCCCGTCACCTGGCGCACCTGCTCGCCCAGGTTCAGGACCCGCTCCACCTCCAGGCCCGAGCCTTGAGGGCCTGGAGGGTCTTGGCCTCCACCTCCTCCAAGGAGCCTTGGACCTCCACCACCAGGGACTGGGCGGAGGCCAGACCCAGGACCAGGGTCAAAAGGGCAACCAGTTTCCTCATGATCCTCCCTCCACAGGAAGGCCGGCGTCCAGCCAGCCTTTGAAGCCGTGGCTATGTTTTTGGCGTTCTTGTAGCCTATGGCCTGCAGAAACGCCGCCACCACCGCCGAGACGCTCCCCGAGTTGCAGTAGACGAGGATGAGCGCCTCCTTGTCCTTAGGAAGCTCGGCCAGGCGGTCCGGGACCTCCCCGGCGTAGATGTGCACCGAGCCCGGGATGTACCCCTTCTTCCGCTCCTCCAGGGTGCGCACGTCCAGAAGGAAGGGCTCAAAGAGGAGAAGGTCCCGGGCCTCCGTGGGGTAGACCAGATAGCTCGCCGGGGGCACCCGCTTGAGGAACCGGCCGAAGGCCTGGGTCCAGCCCTCCTCCCCCTGGGCCTTCCCCAGGGCGAGGAGGGGTAGAAGGGCGAGGAGGTCCCGGCGGCGCATCCTTACCTCGTGAAGAAGGGCAACTCCTCAAAGGCGTGCCCGGCCTTGGTGGCCTCGGCCAGGATGTAGGTGGCCAGGGCGATGTGCGCATCGGAGTAGAACTCCGGCTTGGGGATGCCGATGGACTCGTAGCAGAAGTCTATGCGGTCCTCAAAGGTGTAGAGGCGGTCCTCCTCAAAACGGTAGGCGGGCCACTCGTTGCCCAGGCCCTGCTTGGGGCTCCTGACCGGGGAAAGCCGCACCCGCTGGCCGGCGTACTGGTCGTGGCAGACGGCGCAGCTCATGTCCCTTGGGCCTGCCCGGGTATACCAAAGCTCCCGGCCCAGGTTGTACATGGCGAGCTCCTGGGGGTGCTTGGGCACCACCTGGATCTTGGCCTTGGAGGAGAAGGAGGCGATGTAGGTGGTGATGGCCCGCACCTCGTCCCGCTTGATCTCCTGGGGCTTGAAGCCCTGCACCCGCTGCATGCAGGTGTAGACCCTACTCTCCAGGTCCTCCACCCTTCCCGTGTCGGGGAAGTACTTGGGGAGGAGGGCGTAGACCCCTTCCAGGACCCCCGGGCCCTTGCCGAAGTCGCAGGCCTCGAGGGTCTTGCCCGAAGGCCCCTTCCGGTGGAAGAGCTCCTTCCCCTCCTCGGCGAAGAGCTCCCCCGGAAGGACGCCAAAGGTTTCCAGGTACATCTGCCGCTGGCGCATGGCCTCCTCAAAGGGGTCCAGGGGCTTGCTCTGCTGCGTGTAGGCCACAAGCCCTCCCAGCGCCCCCAGGGCCACCCCTGCCAGCAAGGCCAAACGCTTCTTCCGCACGCTCACGACTCACCTCCGGTTGATGGGGGACTCGGGGTCAAGAAGGAAGGCCACCAGGTCGGCGGTTTCCTCGGGGGTGAAGAGGCCGTGGACCCCGCCCCGGTACATGAGGGAACAGGGCACGAAGGCCCAGGCGTTGTAGATCTTCTCGTAGGTGTACCGCACCACCGCCTCCGACTGCCCCCGCTGGCCGTAGCCCGTGAGGCTCGGCCCCATGGTGCCGTGGGCCACCTCTCCCGGCACCCCGGCGTGGCAGGCGTAGCAGTTGCCCCGCTTGGGGTCGGTGAAGACCTTCTCCCCGTTTTTCCAGTCCCCCATGAGCTTCCCGCCCGCAGTAGCGGATCAGGGCCTTCTGCTCCGCCAGGAACTGGGGGATAAGGTCCGGGGGCAGCTTGTCCCGGTACTGGGAACAGAGGGCCTGCCCCTTGTCCTGGGAAAGCATCACCTTGGCGAACCCGGGGCCTCCGCTTTGGATGGCGGCCTCGAGGCGGGCCCGGAAAGGCCCCTGGGAGAGCCCCAGGCCCAAGACCAAAACGCCCACGGCCAAAACCGCTTTTTTTTCTCATTCCCACACCTCCGGCACGCGGTAGTTGCGCCCCAAAACCTTGACGTTGGGCTCGGGCGGGACGCGCACCCGGCCCACGGACCTGAGGTAGTCGGCCAAGATCTCGTAGATGGGCCTGGGCTCGTGGCCTGGCTTGGCCTCCCCCACCCGCTGGAGCCTGCCCCCGTAGGCGGCCACCAGGTAGCGGCGGTTGGGGTCCAGGGGTTTGCCGTTAAGGGCGATCTCCCCCACCCGGCGGCCCGCGGGGGCATCGGGGTCCAGGACGTAGGTGAGGCCGTGTGTCCGGCTCACGTCCCCGCCTTGCTGGTAGAAGGGGTCGGGGGTGAAGACGTTGCTGGCGATGTCCTCCAGCACGGCCTTGATCTGCTCCCCCCGCAGGTAGAAGAGGTAGAGCTCGGGGTAGGTGAAGCCGGTAAAGGCGTAGAGGTGGTCCCAGGTGATGGCCTGCCCCGGGAGGAGGGTGGTCCCCCAGCGCACCGCCGGGCTGAAGACCACCTCCACCTCGGGGTAGAGGGCCCTCACCGCCTGGCCCACCAGCTGGTCCCAGGTGGAGTAGAGGGTGTCCCGCTTGTAGAGGAGGGTCTCGGAAACCGCCAAGGGGGCGAAGAGGTGGTTTCGGTGAGGGGCGAGCCGGGCCTCGAGGAAGGCCTCCACGTCCTCGGCCTTGGGAAGGTGCTGGGCCAAAACGGGAAGCACCCGCACCCGGAGGTTGGCGATGCCGCCCTTCCAAAGCTTCAGGTCCACCCGCATGAGGGCCTTGCCGGCGGCGCTCCCCGCCACGATCCAGGTCTTCCCCACCCGCCAGGGCAAGGGGGTGAGGTCGTGGGTGTGGCCGGAGAGGATGAGGTCAATCCCCCGCACCCTCTCGGCGAGGGCGGCGTCCAGTTGCATCCCGTTGTGGGAGAGGAGGACCACGCGTTCGCCCCCTCGGAGCGGGCCTTGTCCACCGCCTCCTGGAGCCTCCTCTCGTCCAGGGCGAAGGAAAGGCCCTCCGTGAAGGCCTCGGGGTGGGAAACCTTCACGTAGGGGTAGCTCGCCCCCACCACCGCCAGGGCATAGGACCCCACCGGGTGAATCCGGTAGGCAGGGAAGAGGGGGTCCCCGAAAAGCTCGTCCACGATGTTGTAGGAGAGGAACTCCCCCCGGAAGGTCTTAAGAAGCTCCTCCACCCTTTCCCGCCCCAGGGTCCACTCCCAGTGGGAGACCATGTGGTCCACGCCCACGAGGTTCTGCCACGCCACGATGGCCTCCCCCTGGGTGAGGAGGGAGAGGCCGGAGTTGGTCCAGGTATCCCCGCCGTCCAGGACCAGCGCCCGCCCTCCCTCCGCCTCCACCCGGGCCTTCTGGTCTCGGATGAGGGCGGTGAGGGCGGAGAGGCCTCCCACGGGGCCGAAGGCCTGGGCCAGGGTCATGAAGTCCAGGTAGGAGAGGAGGTAGGCGAGGGGCGTCCCCCGGGCCACCCCGTAGTAGCGAAGGATGGCCTCCCCCGTGAGGTACCCGGGGCGGCCCATGAGGGCTTGGGGGCGATGAGGTTGGGGGGCTCCATGAAGTAGTGGGGAAAGGCCTGGCCGTGGAGGTCGGAGAAGTAGAGGAGGGTGGCGTTGCCGAAGGGAGGGAGGTCGTAGAGGGACGAAGGGTTCTCCAGGGCCTTGGCCGCCCCCTTAGGCCCCAAAACGGCCAGGGCGGAAAGAAGCTTGAGGAGCTCCCTGCGGTTCATCTAGACCCCACCGCTGGCTTGGTGTTGAACTCGCTCTCCGGGTCCAGGAGGTAGCCACCACGTCGGCGATCTCCTCCGGGGTGAGGAGGCCCTGGGCCCCGAAGCGGTACATGACCGTGCAGGGGAAGTAGGCCCAGGAGTTGTAGATCACCTCGTAGGTGTAGCGCTGCACCGCCTCGGACTGGCCCCGCTTGAGGCCGTACTTCTCCAGGCTCGGCCCCACATCCCCCCCCAGGTGGACCGGGGAGCCGAAGTGGCAGGAGAAGCAGTTGGCCTTCTGCAGGTTGTTAAAGATGGCCCCGCCCTTTTTCCAGTCCCCCATGAGCTTCCCGCCCGCCGGGTACTGGATCTGGGCCCGCTGCTCCTCCAGGAACTTGGGAAGGAGGTCTGCGGGCAGGCGGTTTTGGTGGAGGGAGCAGAGGGCCTGGTCGGGCCTTTGGTTCGCAAAAACCTCGGCGTAGGCCTTGCCTCCCGTCTGGATGAGCTTAAGCTCCCCCTCGGCGAAGTAGCGCTGGGCCAGGGCGAAGGCCAGGGCAAAGGCTAAAAAGGCTACAAGAACCTTCCGCATGCTTCCTCCTCACCGCACGAAGGCGGGCCACTCCTCCACCACCGCCCCGTTTGCGTGGTAGGCCAGGAAGAGCTCCAAAGCCAGGACGGGCTGGGAGTAAAGGGCAGGCTGGGGGTGGGCGATGTTGCCGTAGCAGGCCCGGATGCGGTCCTGCATGGTCCAGGTCTGGTCGTTGGAGTAGCGGTAGGCGGGCCAGTGCGTCCAGGACTTGTCCTTGCCCAGGACATCGGCGTAGGGCAGGACCCCGGCGCGACGCCCCACGTAGGTCACGTGGCAGGTGGCGCACCCCACGTCCCGGGCCCCGGTGCGGGCGTAGAAGAGCTTCTCCCCTAGGGCGTAAAGCTCCCGTTCCTCCGGAAAGAGGAGGCGCACCTGGATTTTGTGCCCCGTGGACTTGCTGGCCACGTAAAAAGCCACGGCCACCACCTCGGAGCGCTTGACCTGTTCGGGCTTGTACCCCTGGACCCGGGTCATGCAGGTGACGATGCGGCTGTCCAGATCCTCCACCCTGCCCGTATCCAGGAAGTAGCGGGGAAGCCGGGCGGCCGCTCCCTCCAACACCCCTTTCCCCAGGCCGAAGTCGCACTCGGCCATGGTTTTGCCGGAAGGCCCTTTACGGCGGAAAAGCTCCTCCCCTTGCGCCACCACCAGCTCCGTGGGGAGGATGCCCGCGGTCTTTAGGAGAAGCTCCTTTTGGCGCTTGGCCTCCTCCCTGGGGTCCACATCCCCCTGGGCCAGGGCCACGGCCAGGAGGAGAAGCGCCAAAAGCACCGCCTTCTGCATACGCCACCTCCATAAAGGCGCCCGGGAAAGCCCGGCGCCTGCCCTACGCCAGCTCCAGCTTGACCGTGCCCTCGCCCGTGTCCCCGTCGGTGTCCTTGAGCCTGACGGTGAAGGTCCCGGCCTTCTCCGCCTTGAACTTGAAGCCGTAGAGGGGGTTGGCGCTGGTGGAAGGCCCGGGGCGGGCCTCCGCCACCTTCTCCCCCTCAAAGTAGACCTCCACCAGGTTGATGTACTTGGCGGGGATGAGCTTCCCCTCGGCGTCCCGGCGGGTGCCGGGCTCGTTGGGGTGCTGGGCCACCGCCTGGAGCTTGAACTCCTCGCCCACCTTGGGCTTGGCCGGGGTCGTGCGTACGATCACGCGAATCGCCATGGCTCACCTCCTTAACCGCACCCGCCCACCGTGACCCGGGTGCTGGCCGAGGCCAGGAGAAGCTTCCCGTCCGCCGTTTCCACCACCGCACGGATGGCCGTGGTCTCCGCCAGGCGCACCCGGGTGGCGTAGTAGGGTAGGGCCTTCATGGGCATGAAGCTCACCAGGCGGGGAGTGGGGTTCTTGTCGGCGAAAAGGTGGACGGCCTTGACCTGGGCCGAGGGCAGGTTGACCTCCACCTCGGCGGGCACGTTGGCCCCGCTTTCGGCGATGGCAGGCATGGTGAGCTTCACCAGATCGGAAGGGGCGAGGTCCTTGAAGCCCTTGCCCAGGGTCTCCTGCAGGGCCTTTTCCAGGTGGGCCAGGTCCTCGCCCTCGAGGCCCTGGGCCTCACGGGAAGCCCCGAAAGGGCCACGGCCCCCAGGGTCATGCCGGTTGCCTTTAGAAACGCTCGCCTATTCACACGCACCTCCCTTGGCACACATCTGGCGCAGCTCCTCCAGGAACTCGCCCGGGGCCGGCTGCCGAAAAGCGGCCCACCTCTTCCCACGCCCCCTTGCGGAGGGCGAGGAAGACAAAGGTAGGGGTTCCGGGCACCCGGAAGCGCCGGACAAGCTCCTGCCCTTCCGGGGTTTCGGTGCCCACGGAGGCCACCACGAACCGCTCCTCCAAAAGGCGGCTCACGGCCGGGTCGGAGAGGACGAAGGTGTTCATCTGGTCGCAGTAGGGGCAGTGGGGGCTGTGGAAGTAGACCAGGACCATGCGCCCGTGGGCCTGGGCCAGGACCTGGGCCTGGGGCAAGGGATACCAGCGAGCGAAATCCGGGGCCGCCAGGGCCAGGCCCAGAAGGAGCATCCAAAGTACCCGGTATACGTACATACTTCACACCGCCTGGGTACACCCAAGGACATTTGTACCTTACCCGCAGGTCAGGAAAAAAATCAAGAGCCCCGGGCGACAATCCCCCGTGTACTTATTCACAAGCCCCCTTCCCTTATCCCACACCGCCCGTTCATACCCCCAAAGAGTAAACGCCTTAAGCCAGGCTAAAGGTACACCCCTTGACGGGGGGCTAGGGACAAACTACCCTATACCCCGGAGGGTAAAGATGAAGCGGACCCTTATGGCTTTCCTCCTTCTCGGCGGCCTGGCCTTCGCCCAGGCGGACGGCGCCAAGCTCTACGCCAGCTGCGCGGGTGCCACC
>BBBL01000074.1 GCA_001311545.1 Thermus kawarayensis JCM 12314
CGCGCCCTCCAGGCAACCGGCCCCTCCACCAGAGATAAACTAGCATGGCCCCGGTCACCCAGGCCTCGGAAAGGACCACCACCCAGGCCATCCCCAGAGCCCCGTGGCGGGGGACCACGAGGAGAGCCAGGGAGACGTTCAAAAGCCCGGCGATAAAGATGACGGCATTGAAGGGGCGGTCCATCCTCTGAGCCAGCATCCACTGGATGCCCAGGAAGTTGGAGAGGGCGATCAGGGGGAGAAGCCACGCCAGAACCCGCATCAAGGCACGGTCCCTTCGTACCCGGGCCCTAGGAGCACCCGGACCAAGAAGGGGGAAACGTAGGTCAGAGCACCCGCCCCCAAGAAACCCAAGAGGAGGGTTAGCCCGCCCACCCGTCTGGCGAGCCTGGTAGCCTCCAGAGGGTCTTTCTCTAGAAGATAGGAAAAGCGGGGCAAGAACAACTTGTTGAAGGGTTCCCACATAGGTGTCAGGGCCCTGGTAAGCCTCTCGGCGTTTGCGTAGAGGGCCACCTGGGCGGCTGGCGAGAAAAACCCCACCAGCAACACGTTCGCCGTGGTGTAAAGGCTGGCTACCAGGCGAGAGAGAAAGAGGCCAAAACCTCGCCTGAGCCAAACCCATCCCTCTCTGAATCCTGGGCGGAGCCCACCCAAGACACCGCCCAAAGGAAGCCCACGAAGCTCACGGCAAGGGCTGCCAGGGCCTGAAGATACAGAGGCCAGGCCACCTGCGCCGGGGAGCGCACGAGGAAGAAAATGCCTAGGGTTGCCAGAAAACGGACGGAGAACTCCATGAGGGCTACCGGCCCCATCCGCTCCACACCCTGGAAGAACCAGGCTGGGCTCAAGCCTGTTCCCATGGCGAGGAGAAAGCTTCCTCCCACGAGGCCCGCCTCTCCACGCAAAGGCGGGAAAAAGTAGAGGACGAGCAAGGCCATCGCTCCAGCGGGTAACAGGAGAAGCCACCTAGCGGCCAACACCCCGCTTAGGATGCCCCGTAAGACCTGAAGCTCGTGCCGCCACTTGGACACCTCCCGGGTGGCCGAAAGGGAGAGGGCGTACTCCAAGAGCATGTAGAAGTACAGGGAGAGGGCCTGGGCCAAGGCGAGCTTGCCGAACCCTTCCGGCCCCAAGACCCGGGCCAGATAGGGCAGGGTGATGAAGGGAAAGAGGTAGTTGGCCGCCTGGACGGCGTAGAGGTAAAGGAGGTTGCGCAGGGTGGGGCTTCGCCACGCCCGTTCCACTCTGGTCCAAAGGCGAGAGGGCAAGCCCATGAGGCTATTCCTCCACCGGCTTCCGCGCCTCCTCTAGAAGCGCCTGGACCAGCCCGGGGCTCGTGGCCTCCACGTAGACCCGCACCACGGGCTCCGTCCCAGAGGCCCGGAAGAGGACCCAGGCTTCCTCGTAGAGCCACTTCACCCCGTCCAGGGTGTCCACCCCCCTGGGGGTGAAGCCGGCCAGGGGGCGGGGCTCTCGGAGGGAGGCGAGGTCCAGGAGGGCCTTCAGAGGGAGGTCCAGGCGGTGGAGGGCGGCGAAGGTGAAGTCCCGGGCGATGACCCCCCGGAAGCCCTCGGTGCCGAAGCGGATGGGCGCGCTCATCGGAAAGGAAGCATAACACGCCCCCAGCCGTAAGGGAAGCCGGAGCGCTCTGGAGAAACCGGAGGGGAGGAGTGACGGCCTGCGGAAAGAGGTCCTGTCCCTTCCCTCCCCCGCTGATCCATCTGGGTAAAATGGCTCCCATGATCCCCTGGATGCTCTTCGCCCTGGCCCTCTGGGGCCTGGCCCTGGCCCAGGACTGGGGGCTCACCCAAAGCCAGACCCTCACCGCCCAGGGGGCCAGGGCCTGGCGCTACACCCTCAGTCCCAGGAACAAGGAAGCCCGGGCGCTATGGGAGGCCCTCTCCCTCCAGTACCGGGACCACCTGCGGGCGGGATACCGGGTGGACCTGGGGGGCTGGCGGCTCTACTTTTTGGGAGGAAGGCTTCGGCTGGAGCGGCACTGCCAGGCGGTGAACCCCGCCTGCTTCACCTCCGGGGCCCTCCCCGTGGAGAAGGCCCGGCAGGATCGGTTCCTCTTGGAGCTCTCCGCCCTCCTGGACCGGGCCCTGAGGGAGGCGGCCCAGACCGGGGGCACGGTCACCCTAAGCCGGCTTTTCCGGGTGGAGCTGAGGCGGAACCAGGCCCCGCCCTACCCGGCAAGCCCCTCGGGCTGGAAGCCTGAAGGCGGGGTATCCTCTTTCCCATGAAGCGGGCGCTGGTCCTGGCCCTTCTCCTGGGGGCCGCCCTGGCGGGCCCCTGCGGGGAGAGGCCCTACACCTTGGAGACGGAAGAAGGCCTCCTAGGCGGGGAGAACCTGAGCTACGACGGCGAGGTCCTGGTCTTTGAGGGCAGGGCCTGCCTGGAGCGGGAGGGGCTCTACCTGGAGACCCCCCTCCTCCGCTACCTCGAGGCCCAAAGCGCCTTCCAGGCGGAGGGACTCCGGGGAGAAGCCCAAGGCTGGCGCCTGTGGGCGGAAAGGCTGGAGGGGAAGACCCTGTACGGGGTACGCCTGGAGAAGGGAAGCCTCAAGGCCGAGGCCGAGAGCCTCCGCCTGGAAACCCCTCTCCTGGGCCTGGGGGTCCGGCTGGAAAGCCCCGCCTACCGGGTGAGGGCGGAGGAGGCCCGCTTCACCAGGGAGGAGGCCAGGCTCAAGGGCTTCCTCGCCACCCCCTGCCCCTGTGGGGAGGAGGTGCGCCTTTCCATGGAGGAGGCCCGGTTTGACCCAAAGACAGGAGAGCTTAAGGGGGAAGCCACCTTGGGGCTATGGGGGCTGGACCTTCCCTTAGGGGAAGCGCGGGCCAGCGTCAACCAACGGCCGGACCTGAGAAACCCTTTGGTCTTAGGAGGCTCGAGTACCGGGAGCTGGACCCTGGGCCTCCAGGACTTTCCCCTCCCCAGGCCAGGGGAGGAGGTCGGCCGGTGGGAGAGGAGGTTCACTCTCCTGGCCACGGGGCTTGGCACCCCTCAGGAAGCCCTGCGCCTGGGCTTAAGGAAGGGGGACGGGGGGCCGAGGTACAGCTCGGGTACGCCCCAGGGGTCCAGGCCTACTGGGATGACCTCTTCCTTGCGGCAAGCCCCCACCCCCCCGACGCCGACACTCCCCGCCTCGAGGCCCGCTACCGGCCCACCTTCCGCCTGGAGGGCCTGACCTTGAGCCCCTTCCTGCGCTACGCCGAGACGGGAAGGAGCCAGGGCTGGACCCTGGGGGTGGAGGGGGGCTACCAAAAGACCCTCAGGGAAGGCCCCTTCAGCCTCGCCCTCTCCCCTGCCCTCTTGGCCGCCCTATACCCCGGGACCCCCTACGCCCCCTACCTGGCGGTGGGAGGCGGCGTGGAGGGAGGGTTCCGGGAGGGGGACCTGGCCCTGCGGGCGGGGTATGCGGGGAGGCTCGAGGTCCTGGGGAAGACCCCGCCCTTCTCCTACGAGAACCGGGACGAGTTCCAAAGGCTCTTCCTGGAAGGGCGCCGGGGGCCCTTCGCCCTCCGCTACACCCTGGAAAACCCCCTGGGCAACCGGATGGACCGGCTGGAGGGGGAGTACCGGGAGGAGGCCTTGGGCACCCTCCGCCTGGGCTACGTGCGGGGAAGCTACGGGGAGATGCGCCTGGCCTACGCCATGCCCCTGCCCGAGCGGACCTGTTGCCAGGCCCTCTGGCTCGCCCCGGAGCTAGGGTGGGGGGAGGGGGGCCCGAGCCGGTACGGCCTCACCCTCCGCTACTACGACGGGTGCTTCGCCTACGAGCTCAGGGTGCAAAACGTCCTCAAGGGGCAGTACGATGAGGCCACGGGGCCTGGGTTCTCCTTCGGCCTCAGCCTGCGCTAAGATAGGGACATGCCGGAAGACCGCCTCCTGGAGCGGCTGGAGAAGCTGGAAGGGATCGTGGAGACCACCGTCCAGGTGCTCCCACCCCTGATCCAGGACCTTTCCCGGCGGATTGACGGCCTCCGGGAAGAGGTCCGCGGGACGGAGGGCAGGCTGGAGGGCCGCATCCAGCAGCTGGAGAACAAGCTGGAGCGCCAGGTCCAAGAGACCCGGACCGAGCTGGAAAACCGCATCCAGCAGACGGAAACCAAGCTGGAAGGACGAATCCAGGCGGTAGAAACCAAGCTGGAAGGCAGATCCAGGCGGTAGAAACCAAGCTAGGAGAACGAATCCAGGCGGTAGAAACCAAGCTGGAAGGGCGCATCCAAGAGGTTGAGACCAAGCTGGAGCGCCAGATCCAAGAAACCCGGGCCGAGCTGGAAAACCGCATCCAGCAGACGGAAACCAAGCTGGAAGGACGAATCCAGGCGGTAGAAACCAAGCTGGAAGGCAGATCCAGGCGGTAGAAACCAAGCTAGGAGAACGAATCCAGGCGGTTGAAACCAAGCTGGAAGGGCGCATCCAGGCCGTAGAAACCAAGCTGGAAGAACGGATTCAGGCGGTAGAAACGAAACTGGAAGGACGCATCCAAGAGGTTGAAACCAGGCTGGAAGAGCGCATTGAAAACCTGCGCCAGGAGGTGAAGGCCGAGATCAACACCGCCTTCAACAAGGCCATGCTCCTCTTCACCGCCATCGGGGCGGTCCTGGCCTTGCTCACCCTCTTCCGCTAGGGGGGCTCCACCCTCAAGCCCCGGAGGAAAAGGTTCCGGTCCTCAGGAGGGCGGTAGAGTCGTCGGTGAAGACCAGGGCCACCGTACCCCTCCCGGTAACCCGCACCCAAAGCTCCCTCCGGCCCAAGACCTCTCCCTCCCACAGGGTGCGCCTTCCCTCCACCACCATAACGTGAGGCCCCCGGCCCTGGGCGGGGGTGCCCTCGAGGTCCAGCACCAAGGTGGCCGCCCGGCAGAGGGGAATGGGGAGGGCCCCGCTCGTCCAGAGGTCCGCCCGCTCCGGCAGGGGGCCGGGAAGGCAAGCCTCCCCAAAGAGAGGCCTCAGGGTGAGGGCCCGGGAGAGGGCGAGGAGGGAGGCCAAGAAGGCGAGGAGGAAGAAGACCCCCTGGAGGAAGGCCCTCACCGCCCCACCTCCTCCTCCAAGGTGTAGCGGGGCCTCAGGGCCAGGCGGTGCTGGCTGAAGAGCACCAGGCGGAGCCGGTACTGCCCCGGGGGAAGCTCGGGCAGGGCGAAGCGGATGGGCCCATCCCCCGCCACTCCCAGCCCAGCCGCAGGCACCCCTTGGCCTGGCAGAGCCATACCTGGACCCGGTACCCTTCTCCCCCGAGGAGGCGCACCTCCCCCACCCCCTCCCGGGGCAGGGCGGCGTAGGCCAGTAGAGGCCTTCCTCATTCTTCCTCACCGCCGTCTACCTCTTCGGCTTCTTCTACGCCGGGGCGAGGTGGCTGGAAGGGGTACCCCTCTCTAAGGTCCTCCGCTGGCTCTCCTACCACGTGCCCGGGGTGCTGGTGCAGGTCTTCCCCATCGCCCTGGTCACGGCCACCGTCCTCCTCTTTGGGCGCCTGGCCGCAGAAGGGGCCCAGTTCGCCCTCCTTTCCGGGGGATCCCCCTCTTCCGGGCGGCCTTCCCCCTCCTGGGAATCGGGGCCTTCCTCTCCCTGGCCTCCCTCTACCTTCAGGAGTACGTGGTCCCCGAGGCCAACAACCGGGTGCGGGTGGCCTGGTGGGACGAGATCCACACCCAGGGGGCGGGGCTTTTCCGCCTGGTGGGGAAGGAGATCCCCATCGGACAGGGGAAAAGCCTTTACTTTGAGGCTTTGACATGGCGGCCAAGGAGATGGTGGGGGTGCGCATCAGCGCCTTCCAGGGGAAGGTGGGCACCTTCCTCTTCGCCCAGCGGGGGACCTGGGAGGACAAGACCCTTTACCTCCGGGACTACCGCCTCTACCGGGTGGACTTCCAGGAGGTGCCGGGGCTGGAAGGGGCCAAGGACCTCCTCGCCCAGGTGCGCAAGGTCTTCCGGGCGGCAAGCCGGGGAGAGCTTCTGGAGGTGGAGTCCGACCTCTCCCGGGCCCGGGCCATCGCCGACTACGCCGACACCTTCAGCTTCGGCCAGGATAGCCTGAGCGAGGCCTGGCGGAAGCTGAAAAACCCCTTCCTCCCCCCTGCCGACCGCCTTAGGGCCAGGCTGGAGTTCCACTCCAAGCTGGCCCTGCCCCTGGCCAACCTGGTCCTGGTCCTCCTCTCGGCGGCCATGGCCCTGCGCTACGGGCGGAGCGCCGGGCTCGCCCTGGGGATGAGCGTGGTCCTCTCCTTGGCCTACTACGGGGCCTTCTTTCTGGGGCGCTCCCTGGCGGGCCTCGGGGCCCTGCCCCCGGAGCTTGGGGCCTGGGGGGCCAACCTGCTCTTCCTTTTCCTCGGGGTGCGGGCCCTGCGGTAGACTCGGGGCATGGTGGGAAGCGGCCTCCTAACCGCCCCGCCCGGGCTTTCGCCGCGGGGGGGGCTCCGCAAAGCGTTTCCCCACGCCCCAGGCGGGAGGCTACAGGCCGGGGAATCCCCGCAGGTCCCGGGGGGCTTAGGCCGTGAGGCCCTTGCGCCTGGGCCTGGTGGCCTACCCAGGCCTCGGGGGAAGCGGTATCGTGGCCACGGAGCTGGCGGACAGGCTGGCCCGGCTGGGGCACCAAGTCTACCTCTTCGCCACCGAAAGGCCCTTCCGCCTGGCCAAGGAAAGCCCGGTGGTCTACGTGCGTGGACCTGCCCTTTTACCCCGTTTTCCCGGGACCTCTCTACACCCTCTCCTTGGCGGGGACCCTGGAGCAGGAAACCAAGCGCCTGGGCCTAGACCTCGTCCACACCCACTACGCCATCCCCCACGCCGCCTCGGCCTACCTGGCCCTGGGCGAGGAGTTTCCCCTGGTGCACACCCTCCACGGCACGGACGTCTCCCTCCTGGGGATGGACCCCGCCTTCCACGGGCCCACCCGCCGGGCCCTGGCCAAGGCCCGGGCCACCACCGCCGTGAGCCGGGCCCTGGCTAAGGAGGCGGAAAGGGCCTTCGGGGTGCGCCCCAGGGTGATCCACAACGCCGTGGACCCGGAGCGCTTTTACCCGAGGCCGGAAAGAAAGCGCCTGTACGCGGAGGAAGGGGAGTTTCTCCTCGTCCACGCCTCCAACTTCCGGCCCATCAAGCGGGTGCCGGACCTGGTGCGGGCCTTCGCCAAGGTGCGGAGGAAGGCCAGGGCCAGGCTCCTCCTCCTGGGGAAGGGGCCGGAGGAGGCCGAGGCCAGGCGGGTGGCGGAGGAGCTTCAGGTGGCCCCCTGGGTCA